>JAFDDL010000012.1 GCA_019310865.1 Deltaproteobacteria bacterium
TCGTAAAAGGATCGCCGTGGCCGATTGAGCCGAGTGTGGCTTAAGCAGACCAAGCGGCCCCCCACTAAATAAAGACGGCCAAGCGACAAACGCTTGGCCGTCTTTATGGTATGACATGAATCTGATTTTCGCCGGTTTTGTACTGATTGCATTTCTATTTTCCGGTGCCCAACAACTCGGTTGGGTAACGATAAATGGATCGGTTGCACCCATGGAAGTACTTTCCAATGCCATGGTGAATTCAGCAACGGCCTCTGTTGACTTGGCAATCGGTTTAATCGGTGTCATGACACTTTTCCTGGGGCTGATGAAGGTTGCCGAGCAAGGCGGCTTGCTAACCATCCTTGCACGTCTCATCCGGCCATTAATGGTTCGATTGTTTCCGGATGTACCACCGGAACACCCGGCCATGGGATCCATGATTCTCAATATGGCCGCAAACGCAATGGGCTTGGGTAACGCGGCCACCCCATTCGGAATCCGCGCCATCCAGGAGCTTGAAACCCTTAACCCGACACCGGGGACCGCCACAAATGCCATGGCCCTCTTTTTGGCCATCAACACCTCGAGTGTCACATTGCTTCCCACCGGCGTCATTGCCTTGAGGGCTGCAGCCGGGTCTGTGAATCCGGCCGGCATCCTTCCCACGACCCTGTTTGCAACACTCGGATCCACTGCAACCGCCATTTTGGCAGCCAAACTCTACCAACGTTTCTATCCCCTTGCCAAAATGCATGATCTTGCGACCCACACGAAGGCACCGAATATGGGTCAAGATCGGGATTTGGATCCTCCGCAACCCGACTCGGTCGCCTACCCTACCTGGATCAGCGTCCTGGCCGTCTTGGCCTTAATCTGCCTCATACCCCTCACCATTTTATCCGGGAAACAAATCGCACCGTGGATCCTGCCGGCGCTCATGGTCGCATTCCTGGTCTTTGGTCTCGTTAGACGCGTCAAAATCTATGAAGTGTTCGTAACCGGCGCAAAAGAGGGATTTCAGGTGGCAGTTAAAATTATACCTTATCTTGTTGCCATCCTGGTATCCGTGGGAATGTTGAGAGAAAGCGGGGCGCTGGACATAATCGTAAACTGGCTGGGACAATGGACCGGGCGCCTGGGCCTTCCCGGTAATGTGCTCCCAATGGCTCTGATGCGCCCCCTTTCCGGATCCGGCGCCTACGGGATACTGGCCGCCATCATCAACAATCCCGAAATCGGCCCGGACAGCTATGCGGGATATCTGGTCAGCACGCTGCAAGGATCGACAGAAACAACCTTTTATGTCATCGCCGTCTATTATGGTTCCATTCAAATTCGACGGATGCGACACACATTAGCTGCCGCGCTTACGGCGGATGCTGCCGGTATTGCGTTCGCTGTTATTGCCTGCAATTGGTTATATGGGTAACGATTTCCATGGGTATGCGATAAGTAAGGGTTGACAATGCCGACATTTTTTCTTAGGTTACCATATCTGTAACATCGGCTTTATTATTAGATGGTTAGGGTCTCGAAACCCATAAGGGAAGGACACCGAATTGTCGATTGAAGATCCGAAACACCCAACAGATCCCAGCACCGCAGCCGCCGAAAACGCTGCCCGCCATTCACAACCACCTCGTAAAATATTCGGAACTCCTTTTTTATTCACGTTTGTTCTGATGTTTGTTGTCTGGATTGTGCTATCCGGAAAATTCGACGCCTTTCACCTTGGATTGGGAATTGCCTCTAGTTTTATGGTGGCTTTCATTTCCGGCGACTTATTAATAACCGTCAAGCAAGCCAACAAACTGCCCGGAATATGGCTTCGATTTATTCGATATGTTCCCTGGCTGATGTATCAAATTCTGGTAGCCAATTTTTATGTACTCTACCTGGCGCTTCACCCTCGAATGATGGCGTTGATCGACCCGCAGATTATTGTATTCAAAAGCAGGCTCAACAGTGACATCGCACGCGTCACACTTGCCAATTCCATCACCCTGACCCCCGGCACCATTACCGTTTATGCGTCCATATACGGCAATATGCACCTGCATGTTATCGACGTAAAATCCGGAAAAGCACTGCCATGGATCATGGATGCCCGCGTGGCTGAAATATTTGGAGAATAAATGGATTCCATATTTTTAATGGCCGGCATTCTGTTATGCATCCTAATGGCGGCTGCATTATACCGCGCCATGGCCGGTCCAACCACGTTGGACCGCATGATCGGCGTAAACGCGATTGGCAGCAAAACAACCGTGCTGCTGATCTTCATCGGCTTGATTTATCATCGAACCGAGATGTTTGTGGATATCGCACTGGCCTATGCCATGCTGAATTTCATTGCAGCCCTGGCGGCATCCAGGATTTTGCAAAAACATAAAGGTGGCAACCGATGAACGCGTGGGTTGTGACCATACTGCTGATATGCGGCCTTGTTTTTTTTGTCGGCGGCACGGTGGGTATCATCAGATTTCCTGATTTTTATACGCGATTGCATGCAGCGGGAAAACTTGACACCATGGGTCTGCTTCTGACCATGGTCGCAGCAGTTTTTCATTTGCTCCATGATTTCACAGTTGCAAACATCTTTACCGGGTTGAAAATTTTACTCATCGTCGCGTTTGTTTATATCACCAGTCCCACGGCTACCCATGCGATTGCAGATGCCGGCATTCGCTCCGGTCTTGCACCCTGGACCAAAAAGGACACAAAGGATAGACTATGATTTGGCAACTCGACATGTTGGTTCTGGCATTGGTACTCGTTAGCGCAATCGGAGCCATTACCGTCAAGGATCTGTTGAGTTCGGCAATTCTGTTTGGCGCCTACAGTTTTTTAATGTGTCTTCTCTGGGCGATGATGGGGGCCGTGGACGTTGCCTTCACCGAGGCGTCCGTCGGCGCCGGGATCAGTACGGTATTATTCGTGGCCGCGGTATTTCGAACATCAAGGAGATCTAAAGATTGAAGACCTTAGGGTTTCTGACCACCCTTGCCTGTGGCGCGCTGCTACTTTACGGAATGACCGATTTCCCGGCCTGGGGCGATCCGCAGTCTCCGGCTGCCGGTAATGTCGCAGCCTATTATATCGAAAACGCGATGGCGCAAACGGCTGTCCCCAACATCGTCACGGCCGTCCTGGCCGATTACCGGGGCTATGACACGATGTTTGAAACGGCGGTCATTTTTTCTGCAGCCATTGCCTGCTTCTTTCTGCTACGTCAAAAACAGGGTTCCAAACCAACGATGCGATATTATCGGCATCTAATAACCGGCATCACACTGCGAATTAAACGCGGTGGCCACTTGCCGGAAAATTCCGACGCATTTGAAGAAATTGACAAAAAATGGGTCCCGCATGATCTGATCATTAAAACAACCTGCCGGCTGCTCATCCCCTTTATACAAATTTTTGCCCTCTACGTGATTGCCCACGGCCATCACAGCCCCGGTGGCGGATTTCAAGGCGGTGTTATATTTGGCGCCAGCTTGATCCTCTATGCGATTTCACACGACCTGCGCGCCGCCATTCGGCGAATGGGGGAAAAGATGGGGATATTTCTTTGCACCGCCGGTGTCGCTATCTTTGCAGGAACCGGCGCACTGTGCATGATCCTGGGCGGTAATTTCCTGGACTATTCGGCTCTGGCCTCCGTTTTGGGAGTCGATCCCATCATGGCCCGGTCCCATGGAATCCTCATCGTCGAAATCGGTGTCGGCATTGCCGTGATGGCAGTGATGGTCTTCCTATACTACAATCTGTCTTCCGCCGGAAAATACGATGAGGGGCTGTAATGATGGATCAGTTGCTGACCATAGTCATCGCGAAATTTAACTATTGGGCATTTATCGCTTTGATGATGGTGGGTTTGTACGCCATGATCGTAAAGAAGAACCTGATGAAGAAGATCGTGGGAATGAATATCGTTCAAACGGCCATCCTCTTGTTTTTTATTTCAGTTTCCGCGAAGAAAAACGCCACCTTGCCCATATTGTTGCACCACCATGGCCACGAGACCGCACCATTGCCCGGTTCATACATCAATCCCCTGCCCCATGTGTTGATGTTGACCGCAATTGTGGTGGCGGTGGCCACCTTCGGTGTCGCCATCGCATTGGCAATACGTATTCATGGACAGTACAACACGCTTGATGAGGACGACATCCAAGCGAAACTGATGGAAAACGAACGAATATAATGACCCAGCATTACCCGGCCCTTATCATTATCTTACCGCTCATGTCTGCTTTTATCATTATAACGGCAGGCCTGCTGAACAAGCGGTTGTGCTTTCCGGTGGCCACCGTCGCCTTGGGCGCAACCCTGGCTGCCGCCTTGGGGCTGATGGTTCAGGTGCTGGTGGAAAAAAAAATAACCTATTTTCTGGGGGGATGGCCGCCGCCTTGGGGAATTGCATATGCAGTGGATCCCTTTAATGCAATGGTCCTGGTGGTTTTGGCCGGGGTAGCCTTTATCAATATTCTCGCCACCCATCAGAGTGTCGCACAGGATTTTACGCATAAAATCGGTGCATTTTACACCTTGTACGTGCTCTTTGTTTCCGGCCTGCTGGGCATCGTGGTGACCGGCGATGTGTTTAACCTTTACGTACTCTTGGAAATCGCCGCCCTGACCGGTTACGCACTCATTGGAATGGGAACCCAACATGCCCCGTTGGCCGGCCTTAACTACGTCTTCATGGGGACCATCGGCGCCAGTTTCTATTTGCTGGGGATCGGATATCTGTATCTTCAGACCGGCTCTTTGAACATGGCGGATATGGCGACCTTGCTGCCGGCCGTTGCCCACACCAAGGTCATCTGGTTTGCCTTTGCCATCACCATGGCCGGATTGTTTGTCAAAATGGCATTGTTTCCATTGCACGGCTGGCTGCCAAAAGCCTATTCTACCGCGCCATCGCCGGCCATCAGCCTCATTGCGCCGTTGACGACCAAGGTCATGGTCTACGTCATGATCCGCATGGTCATTTCCGTGTTCACGCCGACGTTTGCCTTCGATACAATATCCGTGAGCAATGCGGTGGTCTGGGTGGCCGTCATTGCAATCGTTTCCGGCTCACTAATGGCGCTGATCCAAACCCGAATGAAAGCCCTATTCTCGTACATCATCATCGCCGAGGTGGGTTACATGGTCGGCGGTTTCTGGCTGGGTAACCGGCCTGGAATCACCGGCGCCATGATTCATATCGTCAATGACGCCATCATGACCCTGTGTATGTTTTTAACAGCCAACAACATTT
Organism: Deltaproteobacteria bacterium; assembly: GCA_019310865.1. Next base: position 5,255 of record JAFDDL010000012.1, read on the forward strand.
TATACACGGTAAAAACAGACAGACTGGACCGGCTTTCCGGATTATTCCGAAAGATGCCGTATACCATGTCGGCCTTTGTCGTCGGCGCCATGTCGCTGATCGGTGTGCCGCCGACCTGTGGCTTTTTTAGTAAATGGTATCTGATCACCGGGGCGATCCAGGCGGGCAGCTGGGCGTTTATGGCCGCATTGATTTTCAGCAGCCTGATCAACGTCGTATTGTTTTTTCGAATCATCGAGTTTGCCTTCTATGAGCAGACCGACCACCAACCCGGCCCCGGTTCCCGCATCAAGGAAGCACCCGCCCAAATGGTGGTTCCCGTACTGGTTGTAGCAGCGCTATTGGTAATCATCGGCGTCTATACAAATGAAATTGTCACCACCTTCATCTCGCCGGTCATTCCGGCGGAAATACTTTAGGCGATAGATGGTAGCGATTTACACAATCAAACCGATTCTGGCAGTACTGGTATCCATATGCGCCGTCCCCTTGATATTGGTCAGCCGGTCCGCCAATGTCCGGGAGGGATGGACCTTTGCTGCCGCCATTGTAAAATTTTTGCTTATTGCATCGATGGTTGCCCCGGTTTTGAACGGCGGCCGACCGACTGCAATCCTTTTTCAGGTTCTGCCCGATGTGGCGATTTGCTTTCGAATCGATGCGATGGGAATACTCTTTGCGCTGGTATCTTCCCTATTGTGGATCGTCACCTCGGCTTACTCCATTGGGTACATGCGGGGGCTTTCCGAACACAGCCAGACCCGCTATTTTTGTTTTTTTGCAGTGTCGCTTTCCGCAACCATCGGGGTTGCCTTTTCGGGGAACCTGCTGACGTTGTATCTGTTTTACGAGATGCTCTCCTTTTCAACCTATCCGCTGGTAACGCATCACCAGGATGCAGAGGCCAAACGATCGGGAAGAAAGTATCTGCTTTATATTGTGGGGACTTCCATCGGCCTGGTGCTGCCGGCGATGCTGATTACCTACCATTTCGCCGGCACATTAACGTTTTCAGAAGCCGGGCTGCTACCGGCTGATACGCCGCCGGCATTAATAGGCATGTTGCTGATTTTCTTCCTGTTCGGGTTTGCAAAATCGGGCATTATGCCGTTTCACTCCTGGCTGCCGGCCGCCATGGTCGCCCCCACGCCGGTCAGCGCACTTTTACATGCCGTTGCCGTTGTAAAAGTCGGTGTGTTTTGCATTCTTCGGGTCATGACCGGTGTTTTCGGTATCGAGACGCTATCGAGTCTGCCGGTGCACGGCATGGTGGGTGCTGCGGCGTCCGTGACAATTCTTGCGGCATCTTTGATCGCGTTGTCACAGGACGAACTGAAGCGACGGCTGGCCTTTTCCACCATTGGTCAACTCTCTTATATTGTTCTGGGTGTCGCGTTGCTTTCGCCCAGTGGATTGGCCGGTAGTCTGTTGCATATCGCCATGCATGCTGTGGGGAAAATCACCCTTTTCTTCTGCGCCGGCGCAATTTTCGTGGCAACGGGAATCCGGAAAATCAGTCAAATGAAAGGAATCGGCAAACAAATGCCGGTAACCTTAACTGCCTTTCTGATCGGATCGCTTTCCGTGATCGGTCTACCGCCATGCGGCGGATTTATCAGCAAGTGGTATCTGGTTCTGGGCACCTTGGAATCCAACCAGCCGATCTTTCTGGCCGTTATACTGATCAGCTCGTTTTTAAACGCTGCTTATTTTCTTCCAATTGTATTTAACGCCTTTTTCCGAGGTGCGGATAAAGGATCGCCATTGGGCGATGCAATCGCAGAAGCGCCCATGTGGTGCATAGTACCATTGGTCACCACAGCAGCGCTTTGCTTATGGCTGTTTTTCTACCCACAGCCCTTATTAAATCTGGCCAAACAAGCCGCTGTGTCGGCCATGGGGGGGATGTAGTGAAAAAAGAAGAAAAAATGGAACTGCGCCATGAGCCGGTCCCGGGGTATCGCCCCGTGTTTTATACGGTGCTGACGGTGGCGGTTGTCTATTTGGGAATCATTTTTTTTACGTAATTTTTTTTACATGGAGTAACCACCCATGAAACGGGAATTAAAAACATTTGACAATCCGAGAAATATTCAACGCCTGCTGTTTGGATTCTTTGCGGTACTGGCCATTTTGCTGGGACTGGACTTTTTCATCCACAAACACGCCGATTTCACATGGGAGGCGTTTCCGAATTTTTTTGCAGCCTATGGATTTGTCTCCTATGTCCTGTTGATATTTGTCGCGCGAATCTTCAGGCGTTTCATAAAGCGGGATGAATCCTATTACGAGGATGCCGAATGAGTCCCCTGCTGTCCGTTCCGGTCTGCTCTCCGGCCGTCATCTTCATACTGGGCGGATTGATGATCCCCCTTGTGAAGGGACGACTCAAGTCGGTCTGGATGCTTGCCTTACCCATTGCAGCATTTGCGATTTTGCTGATGATTCCGGAAGGAAAGCACTGGGGAGTCGGATTTCTGGATTACACGCTGATCCTTGGAAATGTCGATCGGTTGAGCCGCGCGTTTGGTATTATTTTTACGATAGTGACCTTCATCGCCGTCCTTTTTGCCCTCAAGGTCAAAGAAGATTCTCAACACATGGCCGGTTTCATCTATGCCGGTTCCGCCCTGGGGGTCGTCTTTGCAGGAGATTTGTTTACCCTCTATGTCTTCTGGGAATTGATGGCGATCGCCTCAACCTTTTTGATTCTGGCGCGCCGAACGGCCGCTGCCCGCGCAGCGGCCTATCGCTATATTCTGGTTCACATCGCCGGTGGTCTGTTTTTGCTGGCCGGTATGGTTTTGCATTATCAGTCGGTTGGATCGCTACTGATCTCCCCGCTGGCGCTGGAAAGCCTGCCTGGCATTCTTATTTTCATCGGTGTCGCCGTTAATGCAGCCATTCCGCCCCTTCACCCATGGCTTCAGGACGCCTATCCGGAAGCGACTGTCACCGGCGCTGTTTTTTTAAGTGCTTTTACCACCAAGAGCGCCGTGTATGTCATGGCCCGAATCTATCCCGGCGCTGAGCTTTTAATATGGCTCGGAGCGCTGATGACCGCGTTTCCAATCTTTTACGCGGTGCTTGAAAATGACATTCGACGGGTTCTTTCCTACAGCCTCATGAACCAGGTCGGCTTCATGATGGTCGGTGTGGGCATCGGCACCCCACTGGCCATCAACGGTACCGTGGCCCATGCATTCTGCCACATCCTTTACAAAGCATTGCTGTTCATGTCCACAGGTGCCGTACTGCATCAAACCGGTAAAATCCGATGCACCGACCTGGGCGGACTCTATAAAACCATGCCCTTGACTTGCCTTTTCTGCATGATCGGCTCCGCGTCCATATCAGCCTTTCCCCTGTTCAGCGGTTTTGTCAGCAAATCAATGATTATCAGCGCGGCCGGACATCATCACCTGGTAGCGGTTTGGCTCATACTTCAATTCGCTTCGGCAGGCGTCGTGGATCATGCCGGTATCAAGGTGCCCTTTTTCACCTTTTTCGCCCATGACTCAGGACTTCGGCCAACGGAACCGCCCGCAAACATGTTGACAGCCATGGGACTTGCTGCATTTTTATGCATTGCCATCTGTATTTATCCCCACCCACTCTACCGCATTTTGCCGAATCCCGACGCTGCTTATATCCCGTATACAGCCGCCCATGTCATCGGTCAGCTTCAACTGCTGATGTTCGGCGCGTTGGCATTTTGCCTCCTGATCCTCTCCGGTTTTTACCCGGCGGAATTACGCGCCCTGAACCTGGACACGGACTGGTTTTACCGAAGGGGCTTTGCCTGGCTGTATCGAATGGCAGACAGGGGGTTTAACAACCTGAACCGGGTTTGTAACAAATTGATCGCCATACAATCGACAGCGGCAATATGCCGGACGGCGGCAGGGCTGCCCGGAATTGTATCCACCTATTTATATCGCGCACTGGTTGCGAAAGGTCATTCGGCAAGCGCCTCGGGCCGCCACCAGACAGGCCTGAAAAGGGGCGGCGGTGATCTACCCATCGGCTTGAGCGCGGCTCTGGCCGCCTTATTTATTGTGATAATTTTTCTGTTTATGTGAAAGCGCCACCATATCCGGCAAGAGGTATCCTATGGCTACCGTTGAAGAATTGAAAAAAATAGTCATATTAAGCTACCTGACCGATGAAATGCTCGAAAAGCTGTGTGCCATTGTTCAGACGACGTCACACGCCGAAGGGGATACGATATTCACCGAAGGAGCGCCGGCCGACCGGATCTACCTGTTGAAAGGTGGGAAAATCCTGTTGGAACAGACGATTAGCGACACCATCACCGCATCGTTGGGATCGGTCAAGCCCGGCTATTCATTTGGCTGGTCCGCCATGCTCAATCAAGAGAGCTACACCTCCGGTGCCGTGTGCGCCGAGTCTTGTGAGGTGTATGCCATCAACGCCCAGTCATTAAAAAACTTGTGTGACCAGGATTACAAGATGGGTTACTTATTTTACCAGCGACTGCTTCGTGTTATTAAAAAGCGTCATGACCGCCGCACCGAGCAGTTTGTTCGTGTCATCAGCGATCATCCGGATATAAAAGGATTGCTTGAGGACGTGTGAAATGGTTGACATCGGCTATGGCTTGTTTTAGGGTTTCTCGGATTTGAAAGTATACGATGATGACCGTGCAATCGATATGGGTATGATACGACATCAGATTAAGGGCTCGCACAGGAAAACGAACCCTAAAGGAGAATGAAATGGGCAACGAAGCTTTCTTTTTCACATCAGAATCCGTCACAGAAGGACACCCGGACAAAGTAGCAGATGCAATTTCCGATTCGATACTCGATGCAATTCTTGCCAATGACAAATTCGGCCGTGTGGCATGCGAAACACTTGTTACAACGGGATTGGCCTTTATCGCCGGTGAAATCACCACCCAATGCTATGTGGATATCCCGGAAATCGTACGGAACACCATTCGGGAAATCGGCTATAGTTCCTCCCGGATGGGCTTTGACTATCAGACATGCTCGGTCATCACCAGCATCGATCGGCAGTCTCCCGATATCGCCCAGGGAGTCAATACGGGCCAAGGGCTTTTCAAAGATCAGGGCGCCGGCGATCAGGGACTTATGTTCGGATATGCCACAGACGAAACCCCTGAGTTGATGCCCATGCCGATCATGTATGCCCACAAGCTGTGCAAACGGCTTGCCACCGTCCGAAAATCCGGCGCGCTCGATTTTTTAAGACCGGATGGAAAAACCCAAGTCACCATCGAGTACGAAAACGGAACACCGAAACGCGTCGACACGGTCGTCGTGGCGGCACAACATAAACCGGACATCAGCCATGAAGACCTTCGGGAAGCAATCATCGAATCGGTTATCAAAAAAGTGATCCCCGGTGAAATGACAGACGGTGACACAAAGTATTTCATCAACGCCACCGGTAAATTTGTCATCGGCGGCCCCATGGGCGATTGTGGGTTGACGGGACGAAAAATAATTGTGGACACATACGGCGGTCAGGGAAGTCACGGCGGTGGCTGCTTTTCCGGAAAAGACCCATCCAAAGTCGATCGCAGTGCCTCTTACATGGGAAGGCATATCGCGAAAAACATAGTGGCGGCAGGACTTGCCAAAAAATGTGAGGTGCAAATCGCCTATGCCATTGGCGTACCGGAACCGGTATCACTCATGATCGATCTGATGGGGACCGGAACGGTGCGGAAAGATCTGGTAAAACAGGCCATTCGAAAGGTTTTTGATTTGCGACCGGCGGCCATCATCGAATACCTTGACCTGCTTCGGCCCATATATAAAAATACCGCCGCCTATGGCCATTTCGGAAGAACCGAACCGGAATTCACCTGGGAAGCGACAAATCAGGTGGACGCATTGCGCATAGCCGCCGGTCTTTGATCTATAGACCCTTTTTCAGAAATATGCCCGCTTTAGCGTGTATCATGTCGGTAAGTTTAACGAGGGTGCTATTCCGGGTTCGGAAGGTAAGCCGCGTCCAGCGCCTGATTCCACAGGACCCATTTGCATCGATCGGCTTTGGCTGCAAACCGAAACGGGTTGGTGGCGCTGCCATCCCACCGGACGATCAGTTCACGCATCGGTAAAATCTGATGACGCCAGGGCGTTTGGGGCAGTGGCGGCGCATTCGCCTTGGATTCAGATTTAGAAGTCGATTGTTCTTCCAGGGAAGGCAGACCACTGGCGAGCAATTCCCCGCGATAGACTTTCAAAATAACAGCCAGATTCGCCAAGACCTGTATGCGAAAGACGCACTCGTCAACCGCAGCCATCGTGCGCTGGGTTAAAACGGTAACCGTGTCGTTTTCCGCGGTGCGTTTCATCACAAATCCCCACAAATCTCCCGCCTCAAGCGTTACGCGAACGCTGCGGTCGGGATTGGATGCCTCGGGTTTTTCAGCAGTCAGAACCGCTTTGGTGTGGGCATCTAACCGAATCACGCACCCATCATGAAACACCATCGCCAACCGCGCCCCCTCCCCGGTTTCAATACAATAGCCTTCCTGTAACAGCGAGCCATTGGACAGCGGCTGTTTACCGGATTCGTCCAATATCCACCAAGCCTCACCTTCAAGTTGGGACACCTGGGCCAGCGGTATGCCAGGCGGTTTGGCATGGGCATTTCCGGTTAAAAACAAAGAGACGACAAGCGCCGGTAAGAGGGAAAGAATTCGAATTGATTGCTTCATATATTAAGCGTTTCGCTAATTTTCCTGATTCAACACGATGATCACCCGGCATTTTCGCAAGAACATCAGATTCTCCACTGCACCCCGTATTTTTGCAGCATCTGAGTTGCTGATAACCGTTCGGGTGCAACAAGATTCTCCTGATTTCAACCCTTTAACAATCAGCGGCTTGAGCGCAACTCTCGGATGCTGCATGGCGGCCTTCAAATCCGTAACATATCTGACCATCCCATACTGAACGGCAAATTCACGACTAGCAAATGCGGAGCCAAACACTTCGGAACCATTTTCATCCCAAATCTCCGATACCAGGCTAGGCATCAATCCCACCCCCCTTGCATCCACAACCAGACCGCTGTATCGCGGAGTGCTTTCATCGATCCTGGAAACACCACTTCCCACACCATCTTCCCGGTACCGAGCGGTTGCGGGATCAATCGGTTTAACAGAGGCAATCTGCTTTATCTTAGCCGGCAGTGCGAGCTGCGAAAAGCCGCCATACATATCCATCTGAAGGGTTACGGTTACCAAGCCGTCGGTAAAATAGGCCTGATGGATTGTTTTTGCCCCTTTTACCATGTTTTTGATCTCGGTCAGGATCGCATCATTTTTATCCGCAACCGCTTTTAAGCTGGTTGACGAATCGATCCGAACCTGCTGGGCCAATATAAGCAAATGTTCCCGGGCAACCTCTGTCGCTTCACGCAGGGCAATTGATCGTCCCTGGGGGTTATCGTACAACCGTTCCGGTGGTGTACCGGTGCCGGAAGCCACCAGCACTCCCAAGGTCCAATTGATGGTTCCATTTTGTGTTTTCTGGATAAAATCAAATTTGGCCGGCGCAGCAGCCGAAACCGTTCCCGCCGGATAAATGCCCAGCATCAGAAAAAGGGCAATGCATCGTATTGGACAAACAGCATATTTCCAATTCATGGATTCTTCCCTATCCGATGGATACACCCGGATAATAATGCCAAAGTATCTGCTGATATTTAAATCCCTGTTCCGCCATTCGACAAGCACCCCATTGGCTCATCCCGACCCCGTGTCCATACCCTCGGCCTTTTAACAGAATCCCTTCATCCAGGCCGGTTAATTTAAAATAAGTACTTTTGATACGTGTCGATCCAAAAATCAACCGGAATTGATTGCCGGTCAGGTCGATGGTGCCCTTATCCATGACCAAGCGAACTTTCTGAACACGCCCGGTGGGAGAAATTCCGTTCGGCAATACGGACATGATTTTCCCCGTTTGCCATCCAGCGTTTTGGAGCCTGGAAGTCATATGATGATGGGTAAGCAAATACTGCCACGTGTCACCCGGAATATTCTCACTGAATCGGTCCGGCGTTCCTGTCAGATATGGGATATCCACATCCCAGACATTTCGTGCATCTTCAGTATGACCGGCGCTGTTGGCGTGGAAATAGGCCATAATCGGCCGGTTTTTGATTGTCATGAGCACACCACGGGTGGCATTCACAGCACGGGTTGTTTCAAGGGTCTCGGCACCCACACCGCCATATACCTGTGAACTGATTGTGGCTTTTAGATCCCAGGACATACCACAACGCTGGATTTTTGCATATAGGGCATAGGTCCGTGACGCCACTGCCTGTGCTCTCAACGCCTCTGATGCCCACGTGCAGGGCATCTCTGCGGGAACAATGCCGTACAGGTAATCCTCAAGCGGCACATGATTAATCGCCTGGAGCCCCGATTCAGAACAAGAGACGGTAAAGACCCCTCGCCACTGTTTTTGATTGAGGGTAATCCGCTCTGAAGATGACGACAATTTCATGATGCGAAATCCATCACTGCCGCCTACCTGCAGTAAAGACCCGCTGCGCGTAATCACCAACGGCCTTGAAGATGCCGATAGGGTTCGGCCGGTTAACACATCCGTCAACGTGATGCCGGCTTTTGCGGAAAAAACCAGACGATTGGCTTTTTCGACCATCAAAACCCGAACAACGGCGGTGTCGGCTTCAACTTTCCCGTAGGCGGTCATCCGGCTCGCTGATTGTTGCCCATAGCACGTCCCGATCAAACCCCACAGCAGACAATATACAATGACCACCTTACACCATCGATACGCAGGGTTGCATGGATCAATCGGCCTTATTCGCCCATTTTGCATTCGATTCGTCCGTTCAGGCTCTGCTACCGCTCCACCTAAGTTTCGCTTTCAATAAATCAAAATAATTCTGATCCGGCATCTTTATCATATATACAGGGTGGTTGGCTTGCTGCACGATAATGGTGTCCCGGTCGTCAATCTCCACCCCGGACTGCCCATCAAAGGTAAGCATGATATCCGTCGATTTTTTAGCGAGTTCTATTTTAATGGAAACGGTGTTCGGTACGATCAGGGGCCGGTTCGTCAAGGTAAACGGGCAAATGGGTGTCATGAGAATTCCGGCGACCTGGGGATGAACGATGGGACCCCCGGCGGCCAATGAGTATGCCGTTGAACCCGTTGGGGTTGAAACGATCAGTCCATCGGCGCGATAGGTGGTCAGATAATTGTCATCAATGGAGGTTCGAATAGTGGCCAGCCGGGCCAGGGCACCTTTGTTAATCACAAGATCATTGAGCACGGTTTCGCATGCCCGTTGCGATCCCTTGCGCATGACACGGACCAACAGGCGCATTCGACATTCTGTCTTGAATTGTTCTGAAAGTACGTAAGATGCTGTTTTAAAGAGCATTTCCTCAACGGTTTCCGCCAGAAACCCAACCGCTCCAAATTTAACGCCAATGATCGGTATGGGTTTATCGCCAATCCAGCGGACAGCACTGAGAAAAGTCCCGTCACCGCCCAGAGCAAAGGCGCAATAAAGATCCGCCGGTGCGGCAAGTGTCTCTCTTTGGCAGGGAACGCGGCTATTGGACACACGATTTTTTTTACGAACGACCGTAATGCCCTTTTTTTTCAACCACGTTTCCAATTCAGCCGCTTTTTGCACAGCAGCCGGGTCCGGCTTGACAACGATGCCTATTGTTTTTGACACAGCCAGCAGCTCCTTTTGATGACACCGCCATCCTAACATCTATATAGCTGAAATGGCAATCTATTACTGACCGATTTAAAAACTCACTTCCTCCTTTAGCATACAGCAGGCAATTTTATACAGGGGTGATCCATCCGGGTGATACACCAGATTTTCCGGCTGAATGAGTTTGTTCATGACGCAGCCTTCCGGAATGCTCAGCGAGAACAAATCGGTTTCATTTATTTTCTGGGTCCGCACCATCTTGTCCGCCGCAAACATCAGAGCGTTAAGCGGATAGTCCTCACAAAGCGGACAGCGATATACACGGCCGTTGGGAAAAACAAAAAAGTTCTCCGCCACCAATCCGGCACACTCAAAAGGCGCTTCCGGCTCCAAAAAAACCTTTGGATAGGATACTATCACACCCTTTCGGGCTGCTGCGTCAGCCACTTGGGGAATCGTTTCGAGCCAGGCCGATTGCGGAACCTGAACCAGGCCCTTGTTGCCGTCTTTTGTCTTCGACTGAGCACTTCCCCGAACGCCCAAAACCTGGATAAAAAATCGATGAATGCCCAGGTCGAATAACAGATCGGGCATTTGCGCCAGTTCATGAATGTTGGCCTGGCTCACCGTATATATCAAACTGGTGTGAAATCCTTTTCGAATGGTACGCCGAATAGCAGATATACCGGTATCAAAAACGCCGTCGCCCCGAAGCCGGTCATTGGTTTCCCGCGTGGCGCCGTCCAGGCTGAAGCTGATGTAGTCGACCGATTCGGGGTCTATCTTTGAGAGGATGTCATGAAATAAATATCCGTTGGTATCGATGGTGATGGATGAGTAGCCCATGGCTCGTGCCGCATGAACGGCTTCGGGCAATTGTGGGTGCAAAGTGGGCTCGCCGCCTAAAAAAACCACGTTTGTGGTCTTCGCCGGGTCATAAATGGCGCGCAGCCATTTGATCATCGTCGCTAAGTCGAGCCGATGGCTGCCGTGTTGGGGGGGATTGATATAGCAATGCCGGCAAGTGAGATTGCATTGCGTCAGAATATGGAAGAAAAGGTTAACCGCATTCTTGGAAAAGGACACGGTCTTTTTCATTTCGGAGGATCCAAACGACTCTTGAGCTCAACCAGTTCTTCGTTGAGCAGGCGAAGACGCATGGTCACAAACTCCGTAAACATCTGGTAAAGCGTCAGTAGAAAGTTGGTTCGTTCTTCCTCGGACGAAAGCCGATCTTTTGCATCTGTTTTTACCGCCAGGCACATGGTTTGGGTAATAGCAAATACACTTGCCGAGCGTTCCTTACCATCGAGCAATCTCAGCTCGCCGATGGTATCACCGACCCGGTCAATGACGGTTATTTCAACACCGTCCTTTTCCACGCGAACTTTGCCTGAAAGAAGAAAATACAACCAGGGATCCTTGGCGCCCTCACGGATAACCTGTTCACCGGGTTCAAACTCACGAATCTTGCTCAGACGCAACAACTGGCGTAAGCTGGAAGTCTCAAAATTGCGCAACGGTGCCAATGCCATCAACTTCTGGATGTTTTGAATATTATCTTTCAGATATTTTGTTTCCTGCATCGGTATTCACCTCTTATCCCATGCAATCTTTGGACAGGTTTTCGTCGAAATCCACTGCATAGCAACCATCAAAACAGGCCTTACAGAAATTTTGTTCCGGTTTCTCAATGCCCGTGGATTCCAGTAAACCGGAAAGACTCAAATAATGAAGAGAATCGGTCCCCAAATGATCACCGAGTTCCTTTACGGACATACTGGCCGCGATGAGTTCTCCGCGGGTGGAAAAATCGATCCCATAATGGCATGGATACCGATGGGGCGGCCCGCTGACACGAATATGCACACGGTTTACACCGAGTTCTCTTAGCGCTTTAACCCGGGTCTTGATGGTGGTCCCCCGAATGATTGAATCTTCAATAATGATGATATCTTTGCCTTTCAGCAGTTCCTTGACTGGGTTTAACTTTATCCGAACACCGAAATCACGCATACTCTGGGTCGGTTGGATGAATGTTCGCCCCACATAATGATTACGAATCATGGCCATCTCAAAGGGAATCCCCGACGCCTCATGGTAACCCAGCGCCGCATAAGTCCCGGAATCCGGAAACGGCATCACCAGGTCGGCATCCACCGGTGCCTCCTGGGCCAGCCGACGGCCGTGGGCCTTGCGCACCTGATAGACGTTCTTACCAAATATGGTGCTGTCCGGGCGTGCAAAATATATATATTCAAATATGCAAAAGGCTCTGGGCGTTTCGGGCTGGGATTGAATGCTTCGAACACCGTCTTGATTGATAATAACAATCTCACCAGGGTTGAGTTCCCGCACAAACTGGGCCTGGACCAGATCCAGTGCGCAGGTTTCCGAAGCCAGGATATAGTGCCCGTTGAGTTTACCCAGGCAAAGCGGTCTGAATCCATGGGGATCCTTAATCCCGACGACTTCCCCTCGGCTGGTCAGCATGACAAATGAAAATGCCCCCTTTAATTTTGAAACCGCCTCTTTAATGGCGCCTTCAAAACCCAATTCGAGGCTTTTGACAAAGAGATGGAGAAACACCTCGCTGTCCATGGTGGTCTGAAAGATCGATCCCGACGCTTCCAGATCATTTTTCAGGATATGCGCATTGACCAGATTACCGTTGTGAGCGACCGCATAGGACTTTTTACGATGACGGACAACAAAGGGCTGCGCGTTGGTGAGAATAGAGCTACCGGTTGTGGAATACCGAACATGACCGATGGCGCTGCCGCCACCCAATTGTTCAAGATGTTCTAAAGCGAACACATCCGATACATAGCCCATCCCCTTGTATTGGTCGATATTTCGATCTCTTGCGACTACGATTCCGGCGCTTTCCTGGCCGCGATGCTGCAAGGCATACAAGCCGAAATACGTCATTTTAGCCGATTCCGGATGATTGGAAATACCAAACAGCCCACAGGACTCACGGGGTTTATCAAACATATGCATCGTATTTTTTAAATTTTATCGGGTTAAAATCCAACAGCTTTTGATAATCCAGCATATGTCACTTTCGTGCTCGTGC
>JAFDDL010000342.1 GCA_019310865.1 Deltaproteobacteria bacterium
ACCTGGTGGGGCAGGATATTAGGGGCGGCATTTTCCCCCACACAGAAGGCCTGGTGGATATGTTCGGCGAGAAGCGGATTGTGGATACCCCCATCTCCGAAATCGGCATGTACGGAACTGCTTTAGGCTCCGCTCTTCATGGTTATCGTCCCATAGTCGATTTCATGAATGGTGGGTTTTCCTATAATGCTTTTTCAGAGTGCACAGTGGCAACCGGCCAACAATATTTCCTCCATGGCAGCCAGACCCCAATGCCAATTGTAGCGACTGCAGCTGTTGGAACCGGCCAACTTTTGGCCAATGACCATTCTATGATGATTCACGGAATATTTATGCATCATCCGGGGATCAAGGTGGCCATGCCGTCAACGCCATATGACGCCAAGGGGCTCTTCAAATCTGCCATACGGGATAATAATCCCGTGGTGATTCCGTGGCACATGGGCCTCATGATGGACAAGGGGGATGTGCCGGAAGAAGCGTATCCCGTACCGTTGGGAAAAGCGGACATAAAGCGCCAGGGCACCGATGTTACGGTTCTGGCAAACGGGCTGATGACCAAACATGCCATGAAGGTGGCGGAAAAACTAGATGGTGAAATCAGTGTGGAGGTGGTGGACCCCCGGACCTTTGATCCGTTTGATATGGATACCCTGCTTGCATCCGTTGAAAAAACCGCACGACTGGTCATTGTGGATGAGGACTGGGAGGCCTGCAGCTTTGCCGGGACCATTGCCGCCCGAGTAATGGAGGTGGGCTTTGATCTGCTGGATGGCCCGATCCTTCGGGTAACCATACCCAATATACCGATTCCCGGTGGCTACATGGAATCTATTATTGTGCCCAACCCTGAAAAGATCGAAGCGGCCGTTCGGAAAGTGTGCGCATAAATTGTTTATTACGGTTTTTCAATGCCGAGCTTTTTCACCTTGAAATAGATGGTGCTCGGATGCAGATCGAGAAGCTCGGCCGCGCCGCCTTTTCCCCGTATTTTACCACCGGTTTCCGCCAGGGCCCAGACCAGGTGCCGGCGTTCGTTTTCTTCAAAGGTGACCGCTTTGCCCCGCACATCACCAACGGGGTCCGCGTCTTGAAGCTCCGGCATTCGAAATTTGGCGCCGCTGGATAGAATCGTGCCTCGCTCCACCACATTTTCCAGTTCCCTGACATTGCCCGGCCAGTGGTATCTGAGCAGCTTCTCCATGTCCGCCTCGGACACATGCTTGATATCCTTGCCGGTTTTGGTTGAATGGATTTTCAAAAAATACTGAACCAGAAGCGGAACGTCCATCTGCCGCGACCGCAGCGGAGGCACCTGGATGGGGAACACATTCAAGCGGTAGTAAAGGTCTTCCCGAAATTTTCTTTCCCGGACGGCGTTTTTCAAATTTCGATTGGTTGCGGTAACCAGACGAAAATCAGATCGAAGGGTTTCCTTGCCCCCAACCCGCTCAAATTCTTTGCTCTGCAGAACCCGAAGCAGACGGACCTGAACCTCGAGGGGAATATCGCCGATCTCATCGAGAAAAAGCGTCCCGGTGTTGGCCAGTTCGAAGCGGCCGATTCGACGGTTGGTCGCCCCGGTGAAGGCCCCCTTTTCGTGTCCAAACAGCTCGCTGGCGATCAGACTCTCGGGCAGGGCGCTGCAATTAACCCGAATAAACGGTTTGTCTTTGCGCGGGCTTCTCTTGTGGATTGCACGGGCCACGAGTTCTTTTCCGACGCCGGTTTCTCCCAGTATGAGGACATTGGCGTCGGTTCCGGCCACCTGATTTACTTCCGATACCACGCGTTTTATTGCGGGGCTCTTCCCGATAAACTCTTCAAAATGGTGACTTTCCAGTTGCTGCTCCTGATAATACTCCTTTTCGTTTTGGAGTTTTCGGTTCAACTCCTTGATTTCTTCGTAAGCCCGGGAATTGTCAACGGCAATTGCCGACAATGCCGCAAAATAGTTAAAAATCTCGAGGTCTGCTTTCGTAAAGGCGCTGCTGAAAAAACGGTTGTCATGATAGAGAACGCCCACCACCCGGCCGGCGATTTTCATGGGGACACAGATGCAGCTTCGTATCACCTGGCGTACGGAAGTCGCCGTGGCCTTCCCGGGGCGAATCATATGGATACGCCCCTCACCGGTCTGAGCCGTTTTGCGAATCATTTTCATCGATTGGGTGAAATCCGGTCGTTCAATATCATCTGCGGCAAGATTCTTGGCGGCCATTAAGGTCAGATTCCGGGCGGATGAATCGTCCGCCACCTGGAAAATCGCCCCCCGTTCGGCGCCGGTAATCTGATTTGCCGTGGAGATGATGGTCCGAGCGGCTTTCCGGAAATCGCGAATGGTGACCAGCTCCGTTGTCAGCTTCATGATTTCCCTTAAAAGGTTTCGATCCGGGCGTAGGTCTTTGATTAGAAACCGCAGATCTTGGGGAATATCGGATGGGGGAATGTTTTCGAGGCGACCGGCAATGCTTTTCAGGACATCCTGTGCCTTTTTCTCATTTCCCATCGATAGATGCAGCCGGGCCAGCTCCAGCTTGGTGTAGGCCAATGTCCTTTGGTTTCCCGATTCCTCCAGCCACTTGACCGACAGCATCAATGCCCGGAGAATTTTTTCATGTGATTCTCCCCGATGCACCAGCAGCCGGGCTTTGAATTGATAGGCAGCGCCTTTTAAATAAACGTTTTTGGAGCGGACCGATCGCTGAACCTCTTTTTCCAGGGACAACCCACCGATGCGCGACAGTCGCCCCTGTTCGATGGCCCAACATAACTCCATCAGCGGTGGAAAGTAATTCCGGGTCATTTTCAGACGCCGGCTGGCGTGAAGAAATTTTGACAGGTATTGCTCAGCCTGTTTCCGATCGCCTTTTTGAAGGTAAGTGATCGCCAGATAACCGAGACGGGAAATTAAAAACAACTGGTTTGGTGCATGTCTGGAATGGGCCTTTGCGTCTTTGAGATATTCGATAGACTCATCGATTCGACCCATTTCAAACAACAGCATGCCGATGCCGATTCCCGTCGTAATCGCACCAAAGGCATCACCGCTATTGCGCGAGTGGTTATAGACCGCGTCCATCATCCCCATGCCCTGGGTCACCTGCCCGATGGACGCATACGCGCTGCCAACCACCCAGGCCGCCATCATGGGAAACTTGCCCCTGGGATATTTTTCGACTTCCGGCAGATACTTTTCGTAGTTGCGGACCACTTCCCGGAAACGACCCTGCCAGTAGAGAAAGAAGGTGGAAAAATTGGTGGCCGATCGCATCAGGCCCGGTTCGTTTACCTCCTTGGCCAGGGCCCAGCCGCGGTTGAAATGGAAAAAGGCGCGGTTTTCTTCCCATGCCATCCATTTGGTCTTGGCCAGGTTCAACTCTAAAAGTGCGATTTGAGCTTTGCCGGCACTGCGTTCGGCACGTTTGATCGCCTCGCCGAGCGCTGAGGCCACATCCCGGGTATCGGCGCCGGCTTCTGAGATCTTGGAATAGCCGATGGCGGCCTGAATCAACAGATCGTCCGCTGCTTTGCCCCGAATACCCCTGAGAACCCGGATTGTGGCAACATAACATTGGAGCGCTGTTTCGTAGCGATAGATACTCCGGTAGTGATCTGCGGCCCGGACCAGCCACCGGCACCCCTTTTCGTCATTGACCGTGTGCAGAAGCTGTTTGGCCACCAGCTCAAGGGAGCTGTCGTCGGCATCGGCCTCTCGCATGAGGATGGCGGTGACCAGTCGGTTCAATTCCGACTTTTTATCGGCGGTCAGTCGGTCTTTGTATTTCTTTCGAATTGGATCTTTTTTGAAGCAAAACTGACCGGGCTGCTGTTTGGTCAAAATGTCATTTTCAACGCCCGCTTCCAGGGCTGCCAGAATCTGAGAGATTTTAAGATCCGAGATCTCCTGAAGCCAATCGATGGAAAAGTCGCCTTCAAACAAGGCGGCAGTCGATAAGACATCTTCATCCAAATCAACCGGCATCTCTTGTAATGCCCTTGCATCCATGGTTAATACTCCCGTCTCACAGGTTTCAGCTGAGTCGCTCGCAGATAAATCGTTACCTGGATGAAAAGAGTATCATCAATATTTTGACGGGTCAATCAATATACTGATATGTTATATTCGCGCTTTCACCCGTTAAATGCATCAATATGTTGACGTTACATCAGCATATTGATCTGTGTGCCGGCCTGAACAGCACCTTGTTTTAACTAACAGCCTGTTTTAAAAAGAAAAACCATTATTGGTATATGTTTTGCAATCTATAATCGCAGGCTGAGAGACATAGCGTATCCATGCGTTTGGGATTGAACTTAACACTACATAAATTCGCCCGGAGCAGCGGGAGCGATGAATGATACATATCGAAGAAATATTTACCAATGAACGATCGGTTTCGATCCGTGTGGACGGTATTCTTGACAGTGAGTCCCTGAAGACGTTGACTGAGGTCATGCAACTTAATCTTCAGGAAAAAATGAACATCACCTTGAACCTGTCGGGACTCATTCACGCCGACCGTGAAGGAAAGGCGTACCTGGAAAAGCTCCGCGACCAGGTGATGTTTGAGGGGCTGTCCGAATTTCTAAAACTGGAAATCGGGTTGAAGGCGTTATGAACGGAACCTTACATCAATCACAATAGGAGGTATCATGGCAGGAATTTGTTCGTATGGCGGTTACGTACCGCGCTACCGGTTAAACAGGATGCAGATTTACAAAACCATTGGGTGGATGAACCCGGGCAACATCGCCAACGCCAAGGGTGAAAAGGCGGTGGCCAATTTTGATGAGGACACCCTGACCATGTCGGTGGCGGCCGGACTCGATGCCCTAAACGGCATGGATCGAGACCAGATCGACGGGGTTTATGTGGCCTCCACGACCCTGCCCTACAAGGAACGGCTCAACGCGAACATCGTGAGCGCCGCCATGGGACTGGGTGACG
>JAFDDL010000343.1 GCA_019310865.1 Deltaproteobacteria bacterium
GGTCGAGCTGTACGACAATGCCATTAAGGATTACAAAATTCCGCCGCTTGTCCTTTTGGCAGCATTCAACCTGGATTTTCTATGCATCCACCCGTTTCGCGACGGCAACGGTCGAATTTCAAGGCTGCTTCTTCTCATCCAATGCTACCACCTGGGGTTTGAGGTCGGTCGATATATCAGCCTGGAGCGTCTCATCGAACAGAACAAGGAACGATATTACGAAACTCTGGAGCAAAGTTCCCAGAACTGGCATGAGGGCAAGCACGATCCCTGGCCATACATCAATTACCTTCTTTCCACCATCAAGATGACCTATAGGGAATTCGAGCAACGCCTCGGCCGGCTTCAGAGTCCCAGGGGCGAGAAAACGAATCTTATTCTTCACGCCATTGACAGCAGATTCGGTCCTTTCAGCGTGGCAGAACTTCAAAACAGGTGCCCAAACGTCAGCATGGATATGATCCGCCGCGTCCTGAAAAATCTTCGGGCGGAAGATCAGGTTGAATGCCTTGGACGCGGCCAAAACGCCCAGTGGCAAAAAACCACCAAGTGGCAATTGGGTAATACCGATTAAATTAGGTAACGAATTGGGTAGCGGTAACAGAGAGGCACCGACGATATTCCCTGTAGCAATCGGGGGACGCCCTTGAAGCCATGCGTTTCGCTACCTTTCCTGACGACTTAAGGCTTGCGATTAATCCCCCTATGGGGGTAGCAAGCCAAAAGCCCGGCCCTTTTGACCAGGATTTTTACAAAGCTGCTTGACCGCCCGCAGATCCTGGTGCTGCCGGGTGCCTAGAAAAACTTCATGCGGCCTCGGATGCCCGCAACGAAGAAGATCCCGAGTTCGTGTTTATGGCCCGACGCCTTGACCCAATATTGCGCCAACAAACATGCTCACGGCAACGGCCGTGGCGAGTAAATTCGATTCGGTTATCCGCCACCCACCGCGAAACCCTCAGAGCGCGGATCGAGAAAATGAAAGCGTTTATAAGTGCAGCCCATGCCTATCCGGTTAACCCCCAAAGCATGGGCCAGGCCATTTTCACGACACTCCAGGATGCTGCCACTCTCCTTTATACAACCCTTCGTAAGAGGGAGATAGTGCTTCCACGGCGATCCCCAAAATGCTATCAAATCCTACCATAGGCCAGAACCGACGGTTGAACCGAAACACATATTCGTTGAGGTATGCCTGCAAATGCTTCGGCGACACGCCGTGGTGAGTCCCGAGCAACCATGCATCAAGGTTCCCGAATGTGATGATGTGGAATCATTCTGTCCCCTGATGATGTAAACCACCATCGACCGGCTTGCCGCAAAATCGAACCACGAGAAAAGCCGCTGCGATGCAGACAGCCAAACAGACAAACACCGGCAGCCCCGCAGCCAGGAGCAGGTACCCAAAGACGATGGATATGCCGGCTGTGCTCATGGCATACGGAATTTGTGTTTTGACATGATCGATGTGGTCGCATGCACAGGCCATGGAACTCATAACCGTCGTATCGGAGATGGGCGAGCAATGATCCCCGAAAACCGCTCCGGTAAAAACAGAGCCAATTGTTGCCAGTATCCAGATACTGTCGGGCTGTGCACCCAGGTGGTGAGCAAGCGGAACCGCAATGGGCATCATGATGGCGGTGGTCCCCCAGGCGGTTCCTGTGGCAAAGGCGATGATGCAGCATAATATGAAAACCATCAATGGAACAATCCAAAGCGGTATGGCATCGCCCAGCACGCCCACCAGGTAGTTGGCAGTTCCCAGGTTCTCGCACAAGGATCCGATTCCCCACGCGAGCAGAAGCACGGCGGCAGCAATTATCAATGACTTTGCCCCATCCAGCCAGGCTTCGATGGCCTCCTGCAGGGACAAGATTTTTTGGCTCACCGCCATGAGGATTGCCGCGATGGAGCCGGAAAATGCCGCCCAGGTCATGGCCACCGACGCATCGGCGTTACCGATGATGTCCCGGATGGACGTAAAGGCAAATGGAGATACCTTTACAGAAGCGATCAGCTGCGAATCGTCCCCCCCTAAAATGGTTCCTTTTCCATTGATGTACAGCCCCACCATAACACCGAAAACCACCACGCATACGGGAATGATTGCATTCAGCGCCCTGAGGGGTGTGCCCGGTTTGAGCTTCATGTCGGTCAGTTCTTTTGAGGCAAGGGGGATGGCGCCATCGGCCAGTACCTTTCCGGTTTCCCGTGCCCGCAGTTCGGCTTTTCGCATGGGGCCGTAATCCCGGTTAAACCATGCCACTGCCAAAACAAAGAACAGGGTAACGATACTGTAAAAACGAAACGGAATGGTATAAATAAAAGCCTCGTAAATGTTAATGTCGGCACCGATCGCAGAAAAGGCGTCTCGCATCAAGCCCATCTCATAGGCAATCCATGTGGATATGAACGCCATGCTTGCCACCGGTGCGGCAGTAGAATCGCATATATAGGAAAGCTTTTCCCTGGAAATTCGCAGCTTATCGGTCAGCGGCCGCATGGTGTTTCCGACGAGAAGCGTATTGGAGTAGTCGTCAAAGAAGATAATCAACCCCATGGCCCACGTGGCGATTTGACCGCCGCGGGGGCCTTTTGCTTTACCGGCCAACCACTCGGCAATGGCCGTTGCGCCGCCGCTTTTGGATGTCACGCCGATCATGCCGCCCAGCACGATGCTGAATATCAGAATGCCGGCTTTCCAGGGATCCGCCAGGGAGCCCACAATATATGTTACAAAGGTGTCCCCGTATCCCGCGATGGGATTCCAACCGCTGAGAATCGTCGCGCCGACCCAGATGGCAACCAGGAGAGACACCAGCACCTGCCGGGTTAGAAATGCCAATGCAATGGCGATCACCGGTGGTAAGACAGATAAGATTCCATGATGTTCCATTCAATCCCTCTTTTTATTTACATATGAGCAAAAGTTTAACGCAGATTGTTTTTAAGAAACATCGTCGAATGTTTAGAAATGGTTCTGGTTCCAGTTCTAGACGCGGCGCAACATTCCCCCGGGTTTCCTTCCCGTATGTTTTTCATTCTCAACAACCAATTGTCCGTTGACCATGACATACTTGATACCGACTGAATATTGGCAAGGATTCTCGAACGTCGCTTTGTCCAGAACCGTGGCGGCATCGAAAACAACCAGGTCCGCCTTCATCCCGCGAGCGATCCGTCCCCGGTCCCGAAGCCCAAGGCGAGCCGCCGGCATGGTGGTCATTTTCTTGACCGCGGTGGGTAGATCCATGATCTTACGCTCACGGGTATAATGCCCGAGGACTTTCGGGTAGGTGCCGAAGCAGCGGGGGTGTGCCTGGCACGGACTGCCCGCTTCCGGCAGCGGCATACTTGCGCCGTCCGAACCGATCATGACAAGGGGATGGGACAGGACCATTTCAACATTTTCCGGAGACATGCCGTGGCCGATAAAACCGCCGATCCCGCCTGTTTCTTCCAGTAGTTTCAACAGAGCGTCCACCGGCTCCACTTGCCACATTTCGGCAATTTCGATCAGATTTTTCCCGACGACGGTTTGATGTATTTCGGAGTCCACATTAAGGATCATCGCCAAGTCATAACCGCCGGGATCGTTTTGGACCCGACGGTGGGCTTCGCTGCGAATGCGCTCGCGTTTTTTAGGATTTTTCAAGCGCGCCTTGATGTCATCCGATCCCCCTTCACGGGCCCACGGCTCCAGAAAGAGGGTCAAACTGGTGGCGTATGCCGTGTAGGGATAGGCGTCCGCCATGACATCCACACCACCGGCACGTGCTTTTTCTATGATATCCAGGGCCGCTTTTTGCCGCCACCAGTTGGGCCGGCCAATGGCCTTGAGATGCGATACCTGCACCCGCACGCCGGCCTCCCGGCCGATGTGAATAGCCTCCTCGATTGCCGCCAGAACGCCGTCGACTTCATTTCTGATGTGGGATGCATAAAGCCCTTTCCGCCGGGAAACCAGACGGGCCAATTCGACGATCTCCTCGATGGGAGCATAGATACCCGGTGCGTATTCCAATCCGGTGGAGAGTCCAAAGGCCCCTTGGTCCATGCCTTCTTCCACGGCCCGGGCGGTGGTTTTAAGCTCCGCCGGGGTCATCTTTCTGTCTATTGAGCCGATGATGTTGGACCGCAACGTCCCATGCCCAATGAGAAACGCATGGTTTACGGATATTTTTAGTTTTTCCACAGCATCAAAATAGCTTGAGACCGTATCCCACTGCGGGACAAATCCAAAACGCTTTTCGAGAATTTCACGATCCGCCGCCTTTTTGGAAACCGGTGCCGCCGAGTAACCGCAATTGCCGGTAACCTCCGTCGTAATGCCCTGGAAGACGCAATTGTCCGCAGTCGGATGGCTCAGAATAGTTAAATCCGAGTGGCTGTGAATATCAATAAAACCGGGACTGATATGCAGGCCGGCGACATCGATTGCGTTTCGCGCCTGTTCGGAGGGAATGGCATCGATGGCGGCAATGGTGTCGCCCTTGACGGCAATGTCCGCTTTCCGGGCGGGCCTGCCGGAGCCATCCAAAACCTGGGCATTTTTAAAAAGAAAATCGTAGTGGGGACCTTCAACGGCAAAAGCGGGCTTGACCATGACGCCCGCAAGCGTCATGCCACCGGTAACCAAGAATTCCCTGCGAGACTGTAATTGAGCCAATTCGGCACCTCCTGAGAGCATTTCACACTATCCGTTTCTTACAGCTTTCACAAGAAATTTGAGAGTAGGGCTCGCGCAAAAATTGCTGTTGAATTATCCAGGCCTTATTGGGGTAGCGATTTTTAATTCTATGCATTTTACTCATCATCGCAGTCCTGACTTTCTTGCCAGATAGTCCAGCATCACTTCGGTGGCGCCCCCGCCGACGGAATTGATAATGGAATCTCTGTAGTATCTCGAGACCCTCATTTCATTCATATAACCCAAA
>JAFDDL010000344.1 GCA_019310865.1 Deltaproteobacteria bacterium
GTCGGGTATCCTCACGGATCAGGATATCGGTTTGGAGATGGCCAAAATAGGTAGCCGAAATTTCATCGAAGGCCTTGTGGGCATGATCGCAAGGCGGGAAGGGTTTGGTGATATTCTGGCGGAAGGTTTGCTCAGAGCCGGGGATAAGCTTGGCTCGAAAGCCAGGGCCCTTTTCCCTGAATCGGTCTCAGGTGTCGGATTGGCAAACCCTTACTCCCCGCGTGAATATATACCTCACGCCCTGCTGTATGCGCTGGAGCCGAGACAGCCCACTAATATGCTGCATTCGGTGAGTTTTATGATCGCCCGATGGCTCCTGAACCGAATTCGGCCTGATCTATCCCCAACCAGCTCCGAGGTTTTTCGGAAGGCAGGCAGGCAATTCTGGGGGAGCGACAAGGCCTGGGATCTGACCAATTACGAGGACAAGGCCTTGATGGCCGTTTACATACAGGACCGTTACTACGTGATGGATAGCCTGGTCCTATGCGATTCAGCGTGGCCGATGATGGATTCTTTTAATACACCGGATCATGCCGGCGACCCCACGCTTGAAAGCAAGATTTTTTCTGCAGTGACGGGCATCGAGACCGACACGGAGGCTCTGCATCGCTATGGGGAGAGGATCTTTAACCAGCAACGGGCCATTCTGCTGCGAGAAGGTTGGCGGGCAAAGCTGGATGACCATCCGGCTGAGTTTAATTTTACGACGCCAATTTATACCAGCCTTCTCAATCCGGACCTGATCGTGCCCGGCCCCGGTGAAGAACCGGGTTCCATAAAAGGGGCTGTGCTGGACAGGGAAAAGTATGATAAAATGCTAAGAGAGTTTTATGAATTTAGGGACTGGGAGCCTGATACAGGTTTGCAGAGAGTTGAAACCCTCACGCGTTTGGGTTTGTCGGATTTGTAGAAAGATATTTTGTTACAACGGAACCGGTTTTTAGATTTACTGATTTTAAAGCATCTGCTTAAAAGAGTATGTTTTGTGATCCTTCTATATATTTCAGCAGCTCAGCCAGTTCCTTTTTTCCTGGGATTCGCTTTAGTGCGCTCGCTGCAGGTGTTCGAGAACTGTGATCCTGTCGTAGGATGATGCGTTCCGATGGCAGTTTTCTACCATTATAAGCCTTTCCTGAGAGCTGATTTTTGTTATCATCTTTAGCTCCCGGGTCAAGTGCTTGTTCGCTTTTTTCGCTTGCGTTGAACCTATGTGAGGGGATGTAAACCCTCCCCCAGCTGTAAGATACATTGTTCATTTCGTTGCTCTCATTTTCAATATTCAGGCTATCTGCCGACACGGCCATATAATAAGTACCAGCCGGTATGTCGTTTCCGAATTCATCCTTGTATATATTGAAATAAGCAGCATTCCAGTCATCCCGATATACGGCTTCGCCCGGTTCCAGATTAAACGGGATCGTTTCGTAAAAAGCAAACGTATCGTTACTGCTGATCGTTGAATTTTTCGAAAGCATCAGATTGACATCTGCGCCGGCATAAGCGCCATTGATGCTGTTTTAAAAAATTTGTTAGCCATTTTTTTGCTCCTTTCTTGTTTGATGTTTGGAAATTGAAACTGCATTGTTTGAATGAAAGATCTCTCACTTCATTGACATATCATAGAGCAACATACGTGCCACAAGTTACTTATGCTATAAATACAATATGTTATGGATTTTTCGGGGCCTTATTAAAAAAAACGGCTGCTTCAAAATGAAGCAACCGCAAAGGATACTTATGGCTATCTAACTGATATTAATTGTAATTTTGAATTACTGCTACAAAATAATGCAATCACCGAACTGCATTGCCTTGCAGCAATGGTTTCATGACCCCAATGTTGAGGCTTATGTTGCTGTGGATTTATCAATACCGAGTTTTTTCAAACGTCGGTTGAGGCGATTTCGATCGATTGACAACAATTTGGCTGCGGTGGATTTATTCCAGTTGGAGCGCTTCAGGGCCTTGATGATATGGTCCCGCTCCACCTCCGATAGCGATGGCAGCGGGTCGTTGCTTTGACTGGACAGCTCGGACGGTGTGGCATAAATGTCTATCAGCCCTTTCAGATGTCGCGGTTCGATTGTAGGGCCATCACATCTTAAACTGGTCTTTATCAGCGTGTTGCGCAGCTCACGAATATTACCCGGCCAATCATAAGCCTCCAGAAGCCGCAGTGTGGAGGGTAAAATCGAAAGGCCGGCAACGCTGTCCTGGTGATCCAAGCGAAATGTTTCCAGAATCATGTCACACAGGGGCCCAATATCCTCAGGCCGTTCTCTCAACCTGGGAGCGGTAATTTCTACATTGGCCAGGCGGTAGTATAGATCATCCCTGAAATTCAGCTGCTTTCGACGCTTCTTGATATCCATATGCGTAGCCGCCAGAACGCGCACATCGATTTTAATGGGCGCATTTCCACCCACTCGCCACACCTCCTGCTCCTGTAACGCACGCAACACCTTGGCTTGCAGCTCGGCCGGCATATCTCCAATTTCGTCTAAAAAAAGCGTTCCCTTGTCAGCCAATTCAAGCATCCCCAATTTTTTATTGGCCGCACCGGTAAACGCACCCTTTTCATGACCAAACAACTCACTTTCAAACATGGAGGCGGCAATGGCGCTACAATTTCGAGCGACAAACCGACCTTTTCGGCCGGATTTATTGTGGATATAGCGGGCGATTATCTCCTTGCCTGTGCCGGTTTCCCCAAAAATCAATACCGATACATTGTATTGGGCAAAGGTGGCGCAGTCTCGAAACACCTTTAATGTTTTTGCACTGCGAGCAATGATGCCCCGCTGTTTTAGCTCAGACGCCAATCGGGCATCTTCACTGGCCAGACGGCAGGATTGCCCAGTGCCATACAAGAAAGCCCCTGCAATATGCTCTGCACAAGCCACCAGCAGATCCCGATCGGTTTCCGAAAAAGCCCTAGAATAGTTGGGATGGTCCAGATAAATACAACCAATGGTTTGCTCGTCGCAAATCAATGGCACGCAAAGCACCGATTTGGGCCCTATTTGGTGTACACCTTCAGCAGGCTCTTTCCTACCAGCACTCGGCGAACACACACGCTTTCCGGTTTCCAGAGTCTTTTGACAAATGATTTTGCACGCCTTGATCTGTTTCCCATGCAACTCGAATCCTCGCATGTGGGTAAAGTCAGGATCTCCACTCTTTTTCTTCAGGGCCACCATACCCCGTTCAGCGCCTGTGATGTCAATCAGAGCGTCCAGCACAAGAGAAGCGGAATCAGCACTGGTGGGGGCGTGGATTAGATCACTGACCATTTTCAAAAGTCGAGACACCTTATGTCGGAATCCTTTTTTCTGGATTACCTGACGGGTCAGCTGCATGGTTTTCGACAATTTCCCATGCGTTTTCTGCATATTTGCAGATGAAGTCACATCATTAGACTGTGCATCATGGGCCGAAACATCTTCTACGAAAGCCAGCAGAAGGTCTTGAATACGAAAGGAGATACCATTTGTCAGCAGGTGACGCTGAACTGGGTTATTTTCAATAAAGGTTCCGTTGGTGCTGCCTTCATCGATCAAAAAAAACTCGCCGTTTTGCCGTTCGATGGAAGCATGATGTCGCGAAACCCCGACGGCGTCCAACAATACATCGTTGCGGGGACTTCGCCCGATCTGTATAGAAGTCTGAAAGTGAAACACGCTTTCAAACTGTGACTTGTTGGAAATGATTAGGCTCGGCATACCAATCTCACTTTACATCAAATCCCGTGCGGCAGCAGCGGCTGCATCCAACCAACCGGTCCAGTTACTTTTGCCGGCATTTTGATGTGACGCTTTCAGGATTCGACCGGTTTCGACTTCCACCATCCGAAGGTCCAGGCGCATCTGATCACCAATTACCTGGTAGGCTCCGAAAATCATCATGCGTGCTCCTACCAGCTGCCCGATGCGCAATCGAGTTGACTCATCGGCCAGTGATGAGCTCCCCAGGTTCAGTTCCCTAAGTGCCAGAACAAGCTGTTCTCTTTCCACCACCAGGTAATGGTTCGATTCTTGAAACACTTCAACGATGCGGTTTGAGAGCATGTCCCCCAAGTCCTGATTTCTGTTATCCATGGGGCTAAGATTCTCCAGGTCCCAGATAGCTACCGCTGTATCCGGTTGTTGAAGCGCAGTTGGCCTTACCACTGGTGTTGATGTGCAACTCCAACTTATAAGGCAAAGGATAAGAACTATTATTAAAAACCTTCTCATAAACCCTTTACAAAGACTACTTCGGAGCGATCACGATTAAAAAGGCCCCACATTTAAAACTCATTAGCAATCATGGTCAACGGTAACTCCCCTGCTTTCAAGTTGTGGAATTTGTATGTCACAGGCAATGGTGGTAAATTGATTCTGCCTCATCACCGTGCCGGCCGACCCGGCTGTTTTGATCACATGAGGCAGTGGTCTGATTTGTCAATGCTGCCAGTGCACCAATCAATATCGCCCCCACCAACTTATGGAATTTACTCACCGATGATCCTCCATTGTTCAATTGTCAGATAATAGATCTCATATAACGCATAAAAACCAAATAGTTTATCGTAATTTTTGGTATTTTACAAAATTTGTTCGATAATTTTTTCAACCACCTTGTCGTCTTGTTTCAACGGCCGATCTTTTTTCAGTATTTTCGCGAAGCTCAAGTCCGGCTCCACACGCGTAATTTCAAGTTGGGCAACCGCCCTGGGCGCACTTTGAAGCATTTTCCCCTTATATTCAATAGGCTTCGATTTATCTATGACATCAAACCGGGTTCCCGTCACGATCCCTTGGTTGGACCCGAGGTTGAGCATCACCCCGTCACCGGACACCTGGACCAGATACCCCTGCAGGGGGTATTTATTGATGATGGTGGTCAGAATTTCCCGGGTCAACCGGTGCAGTTCTTTGGGTAATGTGATACC
>JAFDDL010000345.1 GCA_019310865.1 Deltaproteobacteria bacterium
TTTGGACATTCGTTTGCGCTTGATGCGTTTTTCAAGCTCGTTCAATTCCTCTGCCGGATCTTCTTCCGAGCCCATCTCCTTTTTAATGGCACGCATCTGTTCGGTGAGGTAATAATTTTTCTGGGTCTTTTCCATCTGATGTTTGACCCTTGTTTTGATCCGTTTATCCACCTGCGAAACTTCGATTTCCATTTTGATCAGCTGGACAAGCAGAGAGAGGCGATCGGTGATTTTGCCCATCTCGAGAAGGCTTTGTTTATCCTGTATTTTAAAGGAGAAATGCGCTGCCATGGTATCGGCCAGTTTGGACGGATCCGAAATTGAGGATACGGTGCTCAACAGGTCTTTGGAGATGCTTTTATCAAGTTTTGCATAGGCTTCGAAATTCTGAATAACGGCCCGGCAAAGTGCATCGGTTTCCGTTTCAGGTGCATCGATTTCAAATAGCGGTTCGATTTCAACCTTGAAGGCATCTTCCCGATGGAGGTAACGCACAATTCGGGCACGTTGTTTCCCCTCCACCAAGGCCTTTACGGTTCCGTCTTGCAGGCGCAGCAGCTGCAAAATCGAACCCACGGTGCCGATCGCGTTGATATCCTTCTCTTTCGGCTGGTCGATACCGGCTTTTTTCTGAGTGGCCAGAAAGATATGTTTGTCACTGTTCATGGCGTCCGTCAGGGCGTTGACGGATTTGGTGCGACCCACAAAGAGCGGCGCCACCATATGGGGAAATACAACAATATCCCTCAGTGGCAGCAACGGCACGATGACACGGCTCCCTGCGGGATCATCCTGTTTGAAAAACTTGGGTAAATTAACCATAATTTTTACGATACATTCGGTATGAGATGAAAAAGGCGCGATCATTTACAACAATGAACAGCGCCTTTTGTTAAAACAGCTATGCCTGTTTTTTGGTTTGTTCGTAAAGAAGAATGGGCGCCTCCTTATTGAGCACCACATCCTCGCCAACCACGCATTCTTTTACATTTTCGATGGAGGGAATTTCGTACATGATTTCAAGCATGCACATTTCTAAAATTGCCCGAAGCCCCCTGGCGCCGGATTTGCGTTTCAGCGCCTGTTTGGCAATCGCCGAAAGGGCGCTGTCCGTAAACCGGAGGTTCACCGCTTCCATCTGGAATAAGTACTTGAACTGTTTGATCAACGAGTTTTTCGGTTCAGTCAGGATTTTGACCAGCGAGTCCTCGTTCAGTTCGTTAAGGGTCGCCACCACGGGTAACCGACCGAGAAATTCGGGAATCAATCCGAATTTAATCAGGTCTTCCGGTTGCACATCTTTGATGATTTCGCCGGGTTTTCGGTTGCTCTTTTTTCTGATATTGGCGCCGTAGCCAATGGTGTTGGCGCCTTTTCGGCGCTCAATAATCTGATCAAGCCCGGTAAAGGTTCCACCGCAGATAAACAAAATGTTCGATGTGTCGACCTTGACAAAGTCCTGCTGAGGATGCTTGCGCCCGCCCTTGGGCGGTACACTGGCGGTGGTGCCTTCGATGATTTTCAAAAGCGCCTGTTGCACACCTTCACCGGACACGTCCCGTGTGATGGACGGATTGTCGGATTTGCTTGCGATTTTATCGATCTCGTCGATATAGACAATGCCACGCTTGGCCTTATCCACATCGTAGTCGGCTTTTTGAAGCAGCGAGAGAATGATATTCTCGACATCCTCACCCACATATCCGGCTTCGGTGAGGCTGGTGGCGTCGGCAATGGTGAACGGCACGTTCAAAAAACGGGCAAGGGTCTGTGCCATCAAGGTTTTTCCACAGCCGGTGGGGCCGATCAGAAGGATATTGCTCTTTTGAAGCTCGACTTCGCCGGTATGGATGTTCGACTCGATGCGCTTGTAGTGATTGTGAACCGCGACCGCAAGGATCTTTTTTGCATGGTCTTGCTCGATGACGTAATCATCGAGCATAATCTTGATGTCTTTGGGGACCAAGTCCTGGACCAGACTATCCGTATCCTTTTCAGTTTCTTCCTCAATAATCTCACTGCACAACTGGATGCACTCGTCGCAAATGTAGACAGCAGGCCCTGCGATAAGTTTTTTGACTTCCTTTTGGTTTTTACCGCAAAAGGAACAAAAGAGATTATCGCCCATATCATGTTTTTTGGCCATTTTACGCCTCCGTTGTTTCAGTATCCGCCAGCTCGTTCAAGCTGGTTAAAACGTGGTCCACGATACCGTATGATTTGGCCTCCGCTCCGGACATAAAAAAATCTCTGTCGGTATCTGCTTGAATTTGTTCTAAATCCTTTTCACTATGAAAGGCGAGTATCTCATTGAGTGTCTCTTTCATACGAAGGATTTCCTTTGCCTGTATGGCAATATCGGACGCCTGGCCCTGGAATCCGCCCATGGGTTGATGAATCATGATTCTGGAGTTGGGCAAGGCATTTCGTTTACCTTTGGACCCGGCTGCCAGCAGCACTGCGCCCATGCTGGCCGCCTGGCCGATACATACGGTGGTAATATCGGATTTGATGTACTGCATGGTATCATAAACGGCCATGCCTGCGGTTACGATCCCCCCGGGAGAGTTGATGTAAAAATTGATATCTTTTCCAGGGTCTTCTGCGTCTAGAAATAAAAGCTGTGCAATCAGAAGGTTTGCAACCTCATCGTTGATCGCAGTTCCTAGAAAAATGATTCGATCTTTCAGCAGCCTGGAATAGATGTCAAATGCGCGCTCGCCCCTGCTGGTTTGCTCTATGACCATCGGTATTAACGGCACCGCTTGCCTCCTTTTGTGTCTATTCGTTTTATTCTTGCTAAAACGGTATCGGCTTGTCAATCTAAATTATAGATATCCCCATATGAACTGATACTCTTTTACCTAATATATTATAGAGATGGTATCAAGTCATGTGAGGGGGACTATAGTTGCTAAATTAGTCGGTTTTCGGTTGCGCGTCTTCTTTTTCAGCCGCTACCTCTTCAATATCACCATTTTCTAAGATAAGTTTGATTGCCTTTTTTTCAAGGAGGGTCTCTTTAAAATAGGCCAATTGTTCGTTCTGGGACAGAAAAAACGTTTTGAACTGATCAAACGGTTGGTTGTATGCATCGGCCATGTCCTTGATGCCCGCATCGAGTTCATCATCGGACAGTTCCAGCGACTCCTGATCAATGATTTTTGTTAAAATCAGGTGGCGGCGTGCCTGTTTTTCAGCCGTTTCCCGATACTTACCCTTCAGTTGGTCTTCGGAGATGCCCGCATCTTCCATGGATATGTTATGTTGTGCAAAAGATTTCTGAGCATCTTGAACAATATGCTGCAGTTCAAAGTCAACGAGCGTATCGGGGACTTCGAAATCAGTCTTTTCAAGCAATGTCGAAAATACCTGCTCATTGAGCTCCTGTTCGGTCCGCTTTTCATAGCCCTGTATCAGATTATCGCGAATGGCCGCTTTGAGTGCGTCCAGTGTTTCATATTCCCCCACCTGTTTTGCCAATTCGTCGTCGATTTCCGGCAGCTCCTCTTTGCGAATCTCCTTCAGGGAAACGTCAAAGGTGATGTCTATATTGGCAAGGTTCTTGTTGTGATAATCGGCTGGAAAGGTGACCGGAAACGTTTTATTTTCACCGGGCATCATTCCCACAACTTCGTTGTCGAACGCTTCCAGGATCGCACCGGTTCCAATTTTCATCATGAAATCATCGGTTTTCTGGGTTTCCGAAAAGGCCGCCCCGTCCTTGAACCCTTCGTAGTCAATCAGGACAAAATCGTTCGCCTGAACCGCCCGCTTGGTCTCGATGGGAACCTTTTTTGCCAGATTGTTCTGGAGCATGCTAAGATGATTGTCTAGGGCCTCATCGGTCACCGGATAAACCGTCTTTTTCAAGCCCATGCCCTTGAATTCGATGTCATCGATCTCAGGTTTGATTTCAACGGTTGCATCAAAGCAATAAGCAGCCGCAGGATCTATCTCCGGTGGATCGATTTTCGGTTGTCCCAGAACGCCCAGAGACTCCTTTTGGATCGCTTCGACAAAGGCGGTCTGAATCAATCGGGAGGATACATCTGCGTGAACGTCTTTTTTGTAGAGTCTCTCCAGAACGGTGCGCGGGGCTTTTCCCGGTCGAAAACCCTTGATTTTTGCATTTTTTCGAACCGAATTGTATGCCGTGTTAAGCTCCTTTACAACCGCGTCATTTGGAATTTCGATATGGAGCACTTTTTTCACGGAACTGATGTCAACAACAGTAACTTGCATAACCTTCCTCTCTAAAATAGATGAATGCCTGAAGTTGTCAGTACCTCCAGGCATTATAGTATAATTCCGATTTGGTGCGAGAGGGGAGACTTGAACTCCCACTCTGTCGCCAGAGCTGGATCCTAAGTCCAGTGCGTCTACCAATTCCGCCACTCTCGCATCGGTTGCTAATAACGATCAGCTACAATCATCGGGCCGAATCAGTCTGTCAGGTTGTTGTCAACCACTATCCATGGTGATTCACCGCGTCAGGCCGAAAGGTTGTGATCAACCGCTTGACATTAAAGCAAAATATATTACAGTACAAAACAACCAACGGGCAGGATAATATTAAACCCCATGAGTGTCAAGATTTTTTAGAAAACAGTGTGTTATGGTATTTTCTTTCTGCAAATCCAAAATCGGCTGGACCAGTTGCCTGGCGGTGCTGGTATTGGGTGTTGCGTTAACCGCATCGGGCACCCCTTCCCATCGCGTTGACCCAAAACCGATCATTTACATCGACCCTGGCCATGGCGGGCATGATTCCGGGGCAACGGGTGCCGGCGGAACCATGGAAAAGGACGTGGTCTTGGTGCTTGCACGCAAAATGGCTGCTGAACTGGCAGAAAGCCATACGGTTATCCTATCCCGGAAGGACGATTATGATTTGCAGTTGACGCGGCGCACCGAGACAG
>JAFDDL010000346.1 GCA_019310865.1 Deltaproteobacteria bacterium
GCCCATGCGTTCCTGCCGGGGCACCGGATTCGCTTGCATGTGACCAGTAGCGCTTTTCCATAGGTAGCACCCAATCAGAATACCGGCAATCCGGTGGCCACCGATACCCAATGGCGCACTGCGCACCAGAGTGTCTATCATGATTCAGCGCGACCTTCGGCACTGATCCTGCCGGTTGTGGAGGGATAGGGGCGGATAAATTTCTCCTTGTTGTCGCCGATGCTGGTGATATGCCCGGCGCCGGGCGTCTGTTCCGTGCGATGAGCATTTTCTCCTCTTGTTTTGTTAGCCCAAGCCTGGTATTTTTAATCAATTTCAATTTCTAAATCAATTCAGGGAAAAAGGAATTGCCGGCATGGTTACCACTAGTGAAAAACAAGAATTAAAAAAACTGTTAGTTACCGGTTTAAAGCAAGACAAGGATATCCGTAAGATCGTAATTTTCGGATCATTTCTAAGCACTGACAATCCGCATGATATGGATGTGGCTGTTTTCCAGGAAAGTACCGGCGACTATCTAAATCTCGCAATGAAATACAGGAAACTGTTACGAACGGTTTCAAAAAGAATACCGATCGACATTTTCCCCATCCGACCCAACGTCGGTGATGCATCGATTCTATCGGAAATTGAAAACGGTGAGGTTGTATATGAAAAATGAAACCAAATCCTGCCAAGTATCCTATTGGCACTGTTCTTCCGGATTATGATCCTGATGCAGATCTTTGCCGGCAGTGTATTGAAATTGCTCGCCGTGTAGAAAAATCCACAAAAGGAATTCTTCGCTTAAATGCATAAAGCGCCTGTCCTTTCAGATTCCTTGAAATAGAAAAAATTACCCTATTTACAGATGAGTACCAATTAAGATTTGACACATAGATATTTTTACAATATGTGCATCTGACGATCTATAATCAGATTTAATACCATTAATTGTTCAATCATAGCAAGGGTGCTTCCATCCCGGGTTACCTCTTGTTTTTGTAAGATAAAATTCAGTCGAGAACAATTCAGAGACCACTTATTTTTCACATCGGAGGGTTTAAAGATGGGCAAAAAGATACGCATCGAAAAAATTACCGTTTTCAAGGCATCCGTACCACTGACAGAGTCCTTTCGAATTGCATTGGGGGTTGTTGAATCCAGCCAATTGTTGTTTGTCAAGATCGACACCAGCGAAGGCACCTACGGCATGGGAGAAGCGGCGCCGTATTGGGCGGTAACCGGAGAAACCCTTAACATTTGTGAGGCGGCTGCCGTTGATTTGGCAAAAATGCTTTTGGGTAAAAATCCACTGGAGATTGCCGAAAACCTTGGGGCCATGAACCGGTATCTGGCATTCAATACGGCCATCAAATCAGCATTTGACATGGCGCTTTACGACATCGCCGGAAAGCTCGCCGGTATGCCGATTTACCAGCTTCTGGGCGGGAGCAACCGGCCGCTAAAAACCGATTTGACCATTGGTATCGACAGCCCGGAAAAGATGGCCCAGAAGGCGGTGTCAATCAAAAACGACGGGTTTTCAGCCATCAAGGTCAAGCTCGGGGAAGGGCTCGTGCCGGATCTGGAAAGAATTCGACGAATCCGGGAGGCAATTGGACCGGATATCATGATCCGCGTGGATGCCAATCAAGGTTGGGATTACCCCACCGCCGTCACCCTGCTGCGGAAACTGGAACCCTATGATCTTGAGTACTGTGAGCAGCCCCTGCCGGTATGGGATCATGAAAATATGAAACGGTTGCGGGAAAACAGCATCACGCCACTGGCCGCCGACGAATCGGTCTTTGACGATCGGGATGCCTTCAAGCTGGCATCAAATGGATGTTGTGATATTTTGAACATTAAACTGGCCAAATCCGGTGGCATTCACACCGCTGTGAAGATCGACACCATCGCCCAGAGCGCCGGCTTGCCGTGCATGCTTGGGTGCATGATTGAAACGCGTCTGAGTTTAACGGCCGCGGCGCATCTGGCCTCGGCCCATCCCAATATTCAGTATCTGGATCTGGATGGTTACTTTTTGCTGACTCAAGATCCGGTGACGGGAGGGGCTTCCTGGGATGGGGAGGACATTACGCTTCCGGAGGAACCCGGTTTGGGTGCTGACTTGGAAGAAGATTTCCTGAACAGCTGTGAGCAGCAAACCATTAGTTAGTGCGCATCCTCCGATAGACTTACTATTTTTGATAACAGGAGTGTCTGATGAATGATGTAAAAATAAAAAAAATAGACGAATTGTTCAATGAATTTGACTCCGCTGAAAAACCCGGTGTGGTTGTGGGAGTCACGCAAAATGGGGAAACGCAGTACGTCAAGGCGTTTGGTATGGCGAACCTCGAGTATGGCTTGGCGCTAAGCCTTGATTCCGTTTTGCAGGCGGGCTCTGTGAGCAAGCAATTTACGGCCTTTGCCATTTTGCTTCTTTCAGAGGAGGGGAAAATTGATCTCGACGATCCGGTAAAAAAATATCTGGATTACTTTCCCGAATTCGATCACGAGATTACGGTCCGGCATTTTGTTCATCATGTCAGCGGTCTGAGAAGTTCGGTGATGTATATGATGGTCAACGGTGTCGCAATGGATGATGTGTTTACCAATGACCTGGATATTACAATGACCAAGAAGCAACAGGCGCTCAATTTCGAACCGGACACCTTTTATACGTACTGCAACCTCAGCTATAGCTTGATGGCTGAGATAGTGGCAAGCGTGACCGGCAAGTCCTTCAGGGCTTATGTGGATGAACGCATTTTCAAACCGCTTGGGATGACCAATTCATTTTTCCACGACACCAAATTTGAATTGATAAAAAACAAGGCCGAGGCCTACTCGGTGTCGCCCAACGGAATATTAAATTGCCCGCTTGTTCATTCCAGCTATGGAAGCACCAACCTGTTTACGACCGTTAAAGATATGATTCTGTGGGCAAATGAGCTGATGAATCCGACCGTTTTCCCCAAGGCCACCGTAGAGAAAGCCTTCACCCCGCATGTGTGTAAAAACGGATATAAAAGCGGTTATGGGTTCGGTTTCACGGTGCATGATTACCAGGGCAAACTCGCCGTGGAGCATGGTGGGGCTGTTGCGGGATATCGGGCGCAAATCTATATGATTCCGGAAGAAAAAACGGCTGTTTTGCTGCTTTCCAACAGAGGTGATTTTCTATCGATGCGGTATGCAAAAAAGACCCTGGATATCGCTCTCGACCTTCCCGATATAAGTTCAACCCTTCAGAAAATACCGGCGAATATCGATATATCCGGCACATATTATGTCGAAAAGTCCAAAACTACGTATCCATTTATTAAATCAGATGAAGGGACTTTCCTGACAGTTGCGGAAATGAAAATTGAAGTTTTGAAAAAAGAAGAGAATCGATATGTGATTCCGGAATTCGACGTGGAATTTACACTGGACGAAAACGGAAAGATCCAGGTTTATTCTAATGGGAACACGTTATTCGGAGAAAAAATTCACACGGCTCCTATAACGGAATCAGACAGAAAGTATGCGGGAAAATACATCGGGATTGAATTCGATTCTGTTCACGATGTTGATTTTACGGAAGATACCCTGCGCTTGACCAACAACAAGACCGGCGAGGTCCCCTTTAAGAAGTATGACAACGGAATTTATATCGATGTGGCCATAGGCATGGTGTCTGTCAGGTTTGACGGCGACACCATGTATATCACTTCCAATCGTGCGGTGAATGTGGAATTTCGTAAATTCACATTGACGTGAACCGAAAGACCATTGGTTCGGAAAAAAAGGAAAAACGATGAAAAGAATGATTCATTTAAAGGGAACTGCTTATGATCGCGGCCTGCAATATGGCAAAGAATGTTCCGACGATATATATGAATATGTGCAGCGGACGAAGTATCTTCTCTCGAAAATCGCAAAGACGAATCCCGCCACCGTTTGTGATGAATTCGTGGAAAGAACGCAATTCGTAGCGGCCGCGGAGAAATGGACCCCCGATTTGCTGGAAGAGGTAAGGGGGATATCGGACGGCGCGAAGATCCCGTTTAATGAGATATTCACCCTGCAATGCGGGGATGAACACGGGTGGGTGTTTACAAAGACCGCGAGTGATGTCTTCGAGCATTGCAGCGGCCTGGGAATCTACAAAAGCGAACAGTATCCGACCTATGTTGCCCAAAACCTGGATTGGTAGTCCTTATACGAAGGGCTGGACTGTGTGTTGTACATCCACGATGAAGAAAACGACCTGGAGGTCATTGCGCCATCGTCTCCTGGCGGTATGGGCACGATGGGGATGAATTCTCATGCCATCGCCATTACCACAAATGCCTTGTATGGCATGCTGAACAGCTCCCTGAATGGTTTACCTGTTAATTTTGTGCTGCGAAAAGTGCTCGCATGCAAAAGCCTGGAATCAGCGCAAACATTTCTAACGTCGGTGCAACACGCTTCCGCGGAAAACTACATCGTCGGTGATAAAACTCAGGTGGTTAATTTTGAATGTGCCGCCAACAAAGTGACCACTTACTCACCTTATGACGGTGCTACATGGGTGTGCCATACCAATCACCCATTAACCAACGATGATACAATCTTCCCGGTCACGGCCGCTAGGACCAGCTCTACCTTTGACCGGTTTGAGTATTTATACCAACGGCTCACGTCTTACGACCGCGCCCCATCTCTTAACACAATCCAATACCTGCTTCGGTCTCACGAGGGGCCAGTTTGCGTACATCACCAATTCAAACCCATGTCTGGATTCACCCAGGCCTCGGCCATATTTGAGCTTACAGATCAACCAACGATGTACCTGACGATGGGTCCGCCCTGTTTGACGGATTATGAGGCGTATCGCTTTGAAGCGCAATAAGGGAGAGGACAAATCATAATATTACACTAATAATGAGAATACCCCATA
>JAFDDL010000347.1 GCA_019310865.1 Deltaproteobacteria bacterium
GCCTGCTCATGGCAAGGCCCCTGAACGACCTGTTTCATGTGGTGGACGCCACGATTGCGGATCTGGGGCTGGTGCCGGAGGAACTGTTGCTGGAAGTGCTCATCGACACGCCGAAGGACTTTGGCGTTTTTGTTCAATTCATGGTCCGGGAGGGCATCGGGTTCGCCCCGGAACTTCGGGAATTGACGGCCCTGATCTCAGCCAAGGAACGGACCCTGACGGCTGCCAGGCGCGAATACTGGCTTCCCACGCTTTCACTGAAAGGCAACCTGGCGAGAACCTTCGGTGAGGGGGGCGCCGGTGCCTCCCCGGCCATGGACGTTTCCCAGCCACCCCAGAGCAACGATACGGACTGGAGCATTGGTCTCCATGCCACCTTGCCCCTGTATGCCGGCGGGGGCCGGAAGGCCCGGGTGCGGCGTGTGGTGCAGGAATTGGAAGAGTTGACGGCCCGGCGCAAAGCCGTCCGGGATCGCATCGAACAGCGAATCCGGCGTGCCGCGTACGACGCCATGGCTTCCCACACGGGCATCGATTTGTACCGTGCCGCGGCGGCCGCCGCCCGGAAGAACCTGGACCTGGTGACGGACGCCTATGTCCGGGGGGCTGTTTCCATCATCGATCTCATCGATGCTCAGAATGCGTTTCTGGTGGACGACCTGGCCGCCACCAATGCCGGGTACGATTTTGTCATCGACGTCGTTGCTATAGAGCGGTCCATGGGCCATTTTACCATCCTCCTGGATGAAAAGCAGCGAAACATGTATTATGAACGCCTTGAAAATCATTTCAGGGATGCGGCGGATGCCCGCCGGCCCGGCCAAGGAGGGTGATATGACATTAAGCAGGAACGCAACGCTGATATGTGGGGCTATTCTTGCGGGTTTGCTGGTTTCCTGCACCGGGGAAAAACCGGAGGCGCCACCGGTGATCCGTTCGGTTCGGTATGAAAGCGTTCATGCCTCATTCGGTCAGCGCAACCGCGCCTTTTCCGGTGTGGCCAAAGCCGGCCTGGAGTCGAACCTGAGCTTCCGGGTCAGCGGCATCATCACACGCATTACCGTCAATGTTGGCGACGATGTTAAAAAGGGCGATTTAATCGCCCGGCTCGACGCTAGCGGCTACCAGCTGCAGGTTCAGGAAACCGAAGCCGGGCTGGAGCAGGCCCGGGCCCAGGCCCTGAACGCCAAATCCAATTACCAGCGCGTCCGGGGGCTCTATGAAAACAACAACGCCTCCAAAAGTGAGTTGGACGCCGCCCGGGCCCAATACGACTCGGGCACCGCCACCGTGCGCTCCATCAGAAAAAGGCTTGAGCTGGCGCGTCTTCAGGTGGGCTATACGCATCTGAAAGCCCCCTTTTCCGGGGCGGTTTCAAGCGTGCCCGCCCAGGAGAACGAAAATGTCGGGGCCGGCCGGAATGTTGTGGTGCTGACTTCCCAGTCCCGGCCGGAAGTGTCGGTGGCAATCCCTGAGGTGCTCATTACCCAGGTTCAAAAAGGCGCCAGGGTGACCATCCAGTTCGATGCCCTGCCGGGTGAAACCTTTCTGGGGGGGGTGACCGAAGTGGGGGTGGCCACAACGAAATTCGCCACCACCTATCAGGTGACCTCCCGGCTCGAAAAGATCGATATGCGCATCAAGCCGGGGATGGCCGCCACGGTAACCTTCAATCTGGAAGCTTCCGGAGACGCACGAATCTTTGTGCCGTCCCATGCGGTGGGGGAGGATCAAAACGGGCGGTTTGCCTATATTGCGCTTCCTGGAAAAGAGGGCCTTGCAACGGTGAAACGCACAAGTGTCCAAACCGGTGAACTGGTGTCCGAAGGCCTGGAAATCCTGGACGGACTTTCGGAAGG
Organism: Deltaproteobacteria bacterium; assembly: GCA_019310865.1. The sequence continues at coordinate 1,860 of JAFDDL010000347.1, forward strand.
TGATTTTCTGATTACGGCCGGTGTGAGCCGCCTGAGGGACGGGATGTTGGTGAAAGTCAAAGGGGAGAACGGAAAATAGCATGAATATCACGCAATATGCCATTGAAAAGAACCGGGTGACGGCGGTTCTCCTGTTGCTGGTGTTCACGGTGGGCATCGCCACCTATTTACAACTGCCCAAGGCCGAAGACCCCGGGTTTACGATTCGAACAGCCCTTGTGACCACCCGGTTCCCGGGCGCCGGCCCCGAGCGGATGGAGCAGCTGGTGACGGACAAAATCGAAAAGGTGGTGCAGGAGATTGCCGAACTTGACTATGTCAACAGCATCTCCCGCACGGGACTTTCCCTGGTGTACGTCAATATCAAGGAAAGCTATCGGGACATGCCGCCCATCTGGGACAATCTTCGCCGGAAAATCGACAAGATCCGGGGGGATCTTCCGGCGGGGATATACGGTCCCCATGTGGACGACGAGTTCGGCGATGTGTTCGGACAGATTATTACCGTTATCGGTGAAGGGTATTCCTATGCCGAGCTCAAGGATGTGGCCGATACGGTTCGCGATGAGCTGCTCAGAATCGAAGATGTCTCCAAGGTGGAGATCTACGGCGCCCAGGAAGAAAAGATATTCGTGGAGTACAACAATGCGCGTCTGGTGGAGATCGGCCTTTCCCCCGCCCAGCTGGCCGGAGCGCTGGCAAGTACCAATATCATCAACCCCGGCGGCGATATCTCCACGGATATGGAGCAGATTGTTTTGGAGCCAACCGGGAATTTTGAGTCGGTTTCGGAGCTCAAGCGGACCATCATACAGGTCCCGGGCAGTACCGATGTGTTGTTTCTGGAAGATTTCGCGGAGGTTCACCGGGGCTATATCGATCCGCCCCGGGCCAAAATGCGTGCAAACGGCGTCCCCTGCCTGGGGCTGGCCATCTCCATGCGGGAAGGCGGCAATATCATCACCCTGGGCCGGGCCGTCAAAGCCCTCATGGGGCAGTTGCAGGCCACCTACCCCATCGGCATCGAGTTTGACTTTGTGGCGTTTCAGCCGGGTATGGTCCAGAATAAGGTGAACAACTTCATGGAAAATCTCTACCAGGCCGTGGGCATCGTCATGCTGGTGATGCTGCTGACCCTGGGCCTTCGGACCGGGCTGGTGGTGGCGTCTCTCATTCCCATGGCCATCCTCATGTCCTTTATTCTCATGGGCCTGTTCGGTGTCGGCATCGACCAGATTTCCCTTGCCGCCCTGATCATCGCCCTGGGAATGCTGGTGGACAATGCCATTGTCATGTCCGAATCCATCATGGTCCAAATGGAGGCCGGTGAAAAGCCCGTGAAAGCGGCTATCCAGTCCGCCGGCGAGCTGCGGGTGCCGCTGCTGATCTCATCTCTCACCACCTGTGCGGCTTTTGCCCCGTTCTGTCTTGCCAAATCATCCATGGGGGAATATGTGGGGAACCTTTTCGTGGTGGTCACCATGACGCTTCTTTGCTCCTGGATTCTGGCCATAACCATGATCCCGTTGCTATGCGTCACGTTCATACGCGTCAAGCCAAAAGAAACCGGGGTCCTTGCCTATAACTCCCGGTTTTACAGGTGGTATCGGGGAGTGATCATCCTCTTATTAAAAAACCGCATCGCGAGCCTTGTGCTGATGGCCCTGGTGTTCACCGGCGCCATGGCGGCCTTTGGGATCGTACCGAAAATTTTTATGCCGGAGAATGACGCCCCCGTCATGACGGCGGAATTCAGGCTCCCCATGGGTACCCCCATTGGACGGACGGAAGCGGTGGTAAATGAAATCGAAACGTTCATGAAAAATGAATGCATGGCCGCGGACGGCAAGGAGGGGATCGTCAACTGGGCCACCTTTATCGGCCAGGGCGCGCCCCGGTTCGTGTTATCCTTTGATCCCGAGTCCTTTGCCACCGAATATGCCATGATGCTCATCAACACCACCTCGGACACGGTCATCAACACCGCACTCATACCCGGAATCGAAGCCTTTCTCAACGAAAATCTCCCGGATGTGATCCCCCAGATAAAAGCCCTGTCGTTGGGGGTTTCCGTCAAGTATCCGCTGGAATTCCGGATATCGGGAAAGGAAAACGATACCCTTTTCAGCGTCGTTCAAGGGGTGAAAGCGCACCTGGAAACCATCGCCGGCGTTAAGAATATCACTGACAACTGGGGACCGCGCACCAAAAAGCTCATGGTAAACATCAACCAGCCCCGGGTCCGGCGGGCCCGCCTCACCAGCCAGGAAGTGGCCGAGTCCCTGAAAGCCAACCTGAGCGGCATAGAGACCACCCAGTACCGGGAAGCGGACAAGGTCATTCCGGTCATGCTCCGGAGTGTGTCTGCGGAGCGAAAGGATATCGGCAAGCTGGAAAGCCTGAACGTGTTTTCCGCCAATACAGGCGTATCGGTTCCCCTGAAACAGGTGGCTGACATCGAGGTGGTCTGGCAGCCGGCCAAAATCCTCCGGCGCGACCGGCTCCGGACCGTTACGGTGCAGGCCGGCCTTTCACCGGGCACCTCTGCCATTGCCGTCACCGGGGAAGTGGCGCGCTGGCTGTCGGAGGAGCAGAAAGACTGGGCGTTGGGAAACCGGTATGAGATCGGCGGAGAAAATGAAAATTCGGATGAATCGAGCCAATCCATCATCGAGCAGCTTCCCCTGGCCGGGCTCATCATCATTTTCCTGCTGGTATTTCAGTTCAATTCCATCCGGCGGCCTGCCATCATTATCATTACCATTCCCATGGGGATTATCGGGGTCGTTATCGGGCTCATCGTCATGAAATCCTATTTCGGATTCATGACCCTGCTGGGGGTGGTCTCCCTTTCCGGCATTGTCATCAACAACGCCATCGTTTTGCTGGACCGGATCAAAATCGAAATCGAGGAAAACGGTTTGGCTCCCCCCCAGGCCATTGTGGAATCAGCCCAGAAGCGGCTGCGGCCGATACTTCTGACCACCGCCACCACCATCGGCGGGCTGCTCCCGCTGTATATCAATGGCGGGCCAATGTGGGAG
>JAFDDL010000348.1 GCA_019310865.1 Deltaproteobacteria bacterium
CCCGGACCATGAACTGAATTAAAACGCCAAAGTCCTTTGGCGTGTCGATGAGCACTTCCAGCAACAGTTCCTCCGGCACCAGCCCCAGATCCGCAATCGTGGCGTCCGCCACATGAAACAGGTCGTTCAGGGGCCTTGCCATGAGCAGGCTCAATGCCTCCCGGGCCTTCATGGCCTGGGTTCGTGCGTTGATGACCGCTATACGACTCTTGGCGATTTCACTTTCCCACCGGTACACTTCCATGGGGCCGGCCATGCCGATGGATTTCCGGACCCGGGACCGGTCCAGATTGGCCCGGGTCAGCTTCAGGTTGTCTTCCCGGATCTTCACAGCCACCTGGGCTCTCAGAACGTCCAGGTAGGTCACCAGGGTTTCCTGCAGGATATCCAGAGTCAGCGTTTCCAGTGCTTCCCCCCGGGAGATTTGCACCTGATGTTCTATGGTGTGGTTCGAGCGGGCCTTTTCGGAATAGATGAGCTGGGATGCCGTGAGGGATCCGGTCCAGGTTCGTTGCGCCTGCAGGCCGCCGGAGGCCTCGGCCCGGTTTTCATCAATGACAAGCCCCTGAACCGTTCCGTCCACCTGGGGAAGTAGGAAGGATTTGGCTTCATGGACGGTTTGGGCGCCGGCCGCCACCTTCCGGCGGGCGGCCTGGAGGTCCGGGTTGCGTTCAAGGACTTCCCGAACAGCCGTTTTCAGGGAAACCTTCCGGCCCCTTTCCAAAGGAGCTTCGTTGATCAGATCTGCTTCTGCCAGGATATCCCAGGAAGGAGAGAACCCGATGGCCTGGGCCGTTGCCATGTTGAGGGTCAGTTTTTCTCCCAGGGAAAAATGAACGTTCAACTCCCCGGCATCCTCTCCCAACAGGATGCGCTGCACATTCAACGCCAGCCGCCTTGCAATCCGCAGGAAATCGGATTTGGGCGCAATGCCGGCCAGAATGCCCATCTCCACCTCGTCGAGTCCCTGAAAGGAAAAACTGGGGAGTTTCTTTTCTATGAGCCCCCGGGCAAGGACCCGGGTTTCATTGTTGTCAAATCGAAGCAGGGGCATCACGAGCACCGCGTCCGTCGCTTGGGGGAGCTTCTCCAGGGCTTCGACCGCCGAGTCGCTGACTTTTATAATCCGGACATCCGAAACAGATTTATGCCCGGTCATCCGGCTGGTAATGGCCCCGCCAAGACCTGCATCCGTATACAGATCGTCCGCCAATATGGCCAGATGCTTGAAATGAGCGATATCCTGAAATGCAGAAATGATCCGGTCCCAGCGAATGAACAGGTCAATGTAGCTCAAGTTCCTAACGCCGCTGGTTCCGTTTTTCAGGGGTAGCCCCTGAAGATCGGCATCCGGAACAATAGACGCCACCACCGGCTTGGGAAAGGATTTGCGTTTCGCCATTTCGCTGGAGGAGAGAATGCCGATGGCCAGGGCCATATCCACATCCCGCCGGTTCATCAGCGAATCGATGGCCCGGCGGATCCCTTCAACGGACCAGTTCCCGTGCAGATTCGCATCTTCCGGAAACCGGACATCGAATTCATCGGCTGTGAGAACGAGGATCTCTTTTTGAAAAATTTCCAGGGTTTCGTTCATCCAGGACCCGGGACCGTCCCGAACAATGCCGATTCGGGTGATGGGACGTTGGGCTGAAACCGGATTTACCGGAAGGGTGAGGCCGGGGACCAGCAAAAGCAGCGTCCAAAAAAACAAATGCCGCGTTTTCATAACAAAACCTCCGCATTGTCTTATGAAAAACGCTAATTAATTTTGCCAGCCAGATCAAAGACATCCTCACAAGGTGTGATTCCCAGTTCTTTTAACATCTCCGTGGCATCCACTGGCTCGGGACTTGTATCCACCATCGTGTTGAGGATGCCGCCCATAAAGGGTTTTATCTCCTGGTGCCGTTTATTTGCTTCCACCACTAACTGGTTTCCCCAGGCCATACACTGGCCATTGTGTACGCTGACAGCCACATAGGGGGTTTTCTCCCTGCGGGCGATATCCAGAAAAGCTTCGGGATCCATGTCCACACCGCCATTGACGACCCGGGCCCCGACGCCTGTCAGGACCGCTTCGGTCAACCACAGCCCGAATTCGTGCGTATCTGCGGATCCTACAACGATGGTTTTGTCCTTGACAGCCTTGTCGAGGCCCTGGCTGAGAAAGGCGCCCACATGTTGATCCGCCACTTTTCGATACTTGCGAATCAGGTCGGTTTCCACAAAAGGCACGATTCCGTGGAACCGGGAGGGGTCTTTTTTACCCGGATGGAACATCTCCTCCAGCATTGGGGCCCCCAGTCGCCTGAGGCCCAGCAGCATCTGAAGCGGGTCCGTGGTGTCCACACCGAGATCCGGAAGACCATTCATGGCGTTTTCGTAGAATTTTTTTCCCTCCCGAACCAGTACATCCTTGATCTCGAGGATGCCGGTGTCGTCAAACAGCCCGGCCTCTTCGATTTCTTTAACCCGTTCCATGGCGCCGTGACAGGCCAGGGTAACATCCAGAATTTCATTAACTGTGGGTACGCGTATGGCTTCGGAGACCGGTTTTGGATTATAAACGGTCCCGATTTGATGCTTCCTTTCAATAAGTGCATACATCATAAAATCAGCAACCTGTATGCCGTAGTTATACCCGAAATCTTCCGTTGCCGAGATCGTGTTTCCTTCAATATGCCCCATGCAAGGCATCCCGTCGATGCGGCCCACTTCGTCGATGGCGAGCATTGTGGCGTATTTGTTGGGCAGGTGGCTCATCAACCCCCCCATGCTGACAAAATAGGGCGCACCGCACAGGGTCTGGGCAATATACTGCTCCAGAAGGGCGTATCCGACGACGGTGGTGCGGTCTGCAAACGACCCCGGGAATCCGTCCCCCATATAGGTCGAAAGGCTCACACCCTTGTCGGTATTGGCGGCGACGATACCCATGGCCTTTACGACTTGTTCCATCTGGGTGACTTCATCGTCCCAATAGGGGTAGCGCCATGAGAATTGGGAAACCGTCCCCAGGGCGGTAATGCCCCCCCTGAGGGCGTTGATGGTGTTTTCAACGGAATTGGGGCCGGAAATCATGTGATCCCCCACGGCAGCCATAATGGGGGAGGCATTTGCCATTTTTCCGAAATCTTCAGGGGCGTCGAGCATGAAGCTGGTTCCTTTGGGGGCTTTTTCCCTGATATCCGGCGGCAAAGCGTTCAGCCAGTTACTGATGACGGTCATCACACCGATGTCGATCCCCCGCTTTCCGGCTTCGTCGTATAACCACTGGGCGGCCTGGGCGGTCTCGTCTAAAGTCTTCAACCCGATTTCCGGATTGAACCGGATCCGACCATCCACTGTTTCGGTGATAAACCATTCAAAGAACGAAGTATTCCGTTCTTTTTCAAATCGGTTGGAACCAATGTCAATGGTTTTACCGATTTCAACACCTTCCTTTACCAGGTCCATTCCGTTAGGCAATTTTTCAAGTATCAGTTTTCTCATGGCTTTCTCCTATGATTGTTTACAATGGCACCGAGCTGGAAACCGTCACGCCGTTGTCATCTAATAGTCGAAGTGCGGATGGGAGGTTCCGGCATTTTTCCGGGAAATGGATGCCGGGCCCCGGCGGTTCCATGCCATCCAGTCCCATGAGGCGCTCGGCCTGGATAACCGCCCCGCATGCCGTTAGACGGACCTGTCCCTCGGGGCAAACGACAGTGATGTCGGTTACGCCGGCCTCACCCTGCTGAGCGATGCCAGTCACGTGGATCATGATTTGATGGGACGCACCCGGGCCGGGATTATGAAGAAGCGCATGCTTTAGTTTCATATAGCGCGGATGGCTGAAAAGTTGCATCACGCCGCTTCTCATGAGACATACGCCGGCGGTCATCAGCAGCTTGTTGTCAAGGCTGATGCGGCATCGCACGTTGGCGGCGCCGGTGGTGATGGGAAGGGTAAAATGCTCGGATGCATCGAATAAATAGGTGTTCCCGGTAAATCCACTGGGAAAGGTCACTTTTTTGGGGCTGCTGTATGCGGGAAGGGCCACGTGCCGCCCGTCAATATACACAAAGATGGGCGAGTGGAATTGCAGAGCATATTCGGCTGAATCGGGGCCGGATCTGTCTTTTGTTCCTTGCAGTACCTCGATGTCAATGGCGTCCACTTCCGCGAACCGCCTGCCTGCCGCCGCGGCAAGCATGGGGGTGATGCCGCCCATCCAGCCCGATCCCACAAGGTAGGGGGAGGACAACTTTTCCACCATCAGGCGCCCGAAGGTGTCTCGAAGGCGCTGGGCCCAGCGGGTGATGTCCAGCACGGGGATTTTTCGTTGCACACAATCCAGCAGCAGGTAGTCGTAGGTGTCGTTTACCGAATTGATGACCGCTGAGGGTGTGAATGGCAACGATTGCAAGGGGTTTCTTGCGTAGATATCCACGGTCACCGCCTCGGCATTGCCAAGGGAAGACGCCATTTCGGCAGCCTTTTCAGGATTTCGTCCGGCAAGAATTATTTTCAAATTCGGATGGCGTTCCCTCAGTATCCTGCTGATTTCCTGGCCGATAACCCCATAGCCTCCGGTTATCAGAATGCTTTTAGCATTGGCTTTATTGCGCAATTCAATCTCCCTCTTTGTTTTCATCTAATATTTACCGGCTGGATCCATGATTCAGATCTCATTCACCGTATCATAACACCCACAGGGTATCGGTATCCTCAAGCAATGCGGCCAGAACGCCCAGAAATCTTCCCGGTTGACTGCCGTCCATGACACGGTGATCAAAGGTGAACGATACCGGCATGATGGGTCTGATGACGATTTCTCCGTCTACCACCACCGGCCTTTCCACCACCGTTGAGGTTCCAAGGATTGCCGATTGCGGCTGGTTTATTACCGGTGTT
>JAFDDL010000349.1 GCA_019310865.1 Deltaproteobacteria bacterium
GCTCAGGGCATCCTTGTTGAGTACCGGTCGGCCTTCGACAATCTTTTTTACCGCAAGCTCCACCTTTTTCATGTTCAGGGTATACGGAATATCGGGAACCGAAAGGATTTTGGCCGGCACATGCCTGGGTGAGACATTGTTTCGGATCGACCGAACAATTTTCCCTTTCAGCTCATCGGTCAAATCGATGCCTGGCATCAGCTTGACAAAAAGGATGACGCGCACATCGTTCTTCCAAGGCTGGCCTATTACCACGCTGTCCGCGATTTCATCGAACTGCTCCACCAGGCGGTAGATATCGGAGGTGCCGATTCGAACCCCGCCGGGGTTCAAGGTCGCATCGGACCGGCCCAGCATCGTGACACCGCCGCGATCGTTGACTTCAACATAATCCCCATGACACCAGATATTGGGATACACATCAAAATAAGCATTGTGGTATTTTGACCCATCCGGGTCATCCCAGAAATAGATGGGCATGGACGGGAAGGGGGCTGTGCAGACCAACTCACCCTGCCGGTTAACAACCGGATTTCCGTTTTCGTCAAATCCAAACACCTTCATGGCCAGACCCCGGCATTGCAGTTCGCCGGAATATACGGGCCCCATGGGATTGCCGAGGGCAAAACATCCATTCAGGTCACTGCCGCCGGCAATAGAAGCCAGTTGAACGTCGGCTTTGATGGCGTCGTAAACGAATTCAAATCCTTCCTTTGAAAGCGGCGAACCGGTTGACAACACCGCCCGCAATGGTGACAGGTCGTAGTCTTCTTTGGGGTGCAGGCCGCTTTTTTGCAGAGCGGCAATATAACCCGCACTGGTGCCGAACACGGTGATTTTTTCATCCTGGGTCAATTGCCAGAGCGCTCCGGGATTGGGATAAAAGGGATTTCCGTCAAATAGGACCAGTGTGGCACCCACGCCAAGGGAGCTTACGAGCCAGTTCCACATCATCCATCCGCAGGTGGTGTAATAAAAGATGGTGTCGTCACGTTTCAGATCTGTGTGAAGCATCAGCTCTTTCAGGTGATGCAAAAGAATGCCACCGGCGCTTTGAACCATACATTTGGGCAGACCGGTTGTGCCCGATGAGTACATGATGTACAGGGGATGATCAAAGGGAAGCTGCTCGAATTCGATGACAGGATTTTCATCCGCCGATAAAAAGTCATCATAGGATATTGCGCGGGAAATGGCACCGAGATCCGGGTTACGCTCCGTATAGGGCACCACCACCACTTTTTCAATGGAGGGTAGAGCTTTCAAAATATCGACAATTCGCCCAAGGGAATCGATTTTTTTCCCTTTGAAATAATACCCATCAGCCGTAAAAAGCACCTTGGGCTTTATCTGGCCAAAACGGTCCAAAACGCCCTTGATGCCAAAATCCGGAGAGCAAGATGACCAGACGGCACCCATGCTGGTTGCGGCCAACATGGCCACAATGGTCTCGGGCATATTCGGCATAAATCCCACGACCCGGTCGCCCGGTGAAACGCCCGCTTCTTTCAGCGATCCGGCCGTTCGGGCAACGGCCTCATAGAGTTGGCTGTAACTCATCCGTCGGGCGGGTGCGGATTCCCCTTTGAACACGATTGCGGTACGATCGTCGCGGTATCGAAGCAGATTTTCTGCAAAATTCAGGCGGGCACCCGTAAACCATTTGGCGCCCGGCATTTTGGCCACATCGTCTACCACTTGTGTATAATCAGCCGATGCCTTGATCTGTGCAAACGCCCACATGGCCTCCCAAAAGGCTGGAATGTTGTCGATGGACCACTGGTGAAGTTGTTCGTAATTCGACAGGTTAAGACCAAGTTTTTCGTTGATCTGTGTCATAAAGCAAAACATATTGGTCTGTTGAATCTTTTCATCAGAGGGTTTCCAGAGCATTTTGGCCATAATCGTCTCCTTATTGCTGGAATGGGGACAAGGGCGTTAAGACTGCTTTATGTGATTCGATAAAGTTACCAATGGCTTGGACGAACGCCTCCGAGGCCTCCAGGGCCATCATATGACCGGCACCGCCGATGATGGTATGCTGTGCATCTCGAATCTGCTCGCAGAGAAATTGACCGTATTTGATGGGTGTAAGCTTATCTTTGTCAGCGGATATAACCAGTGTCGGGAGGTGAATTTCACTGACACGGTCCATAATATCAAATCCCGCACACGCCGTAAAATCGCCGATAACAACGTCTGGGTCGGTGGCAAGCAGTTTTTTTTCGGTGGACATTTTAAGATCGATTGGTGTCGTATCGGAAAAAAGCCAATCCGTCAGGGCCTGAGCGGCTGCTTGAAAATCAGTACGGAATCCCTGGAGAAATTCCGGGACAACCCGCAGTCGAGCACCGGTTCCCACCAGAATAAGACCCGTGAGCCATTCCGGTGCACGCAATGCCAAGGTCTGGGCAATCGCCCCGCCAAGTGAGTGCCCGGCCAGGATGACGCTCGACAGGTTCAAGGAGTGAATGAACCGTTCGACGACATCCGCATATTCATCCACGTTTCGCCGACCTGTACCCGAAGAATTGCCGTGACCCGGCAGATCTAATGCGTAAACACCGGCACTTGAAAGATTGCGCAATGCAGGCGGCCAGTGGGTGTGATCTCCTCCGGAACCGTGTATGAGAATCAGCGAAGGGCCCGCATTTGAATCGTTTAGTTCATAAAAGATATTTTCGTCTTTAATCGAAACATGTGGCATCGGATGCCTCCTCATATTCTAGAATGAATTCGGCTTTGCCGGCAGCACCGTTACGGTTTGTAAGCGATATTGACCCAAATCCGGCGTTTTTTGGGCTGATGCGCTGAACCTTAAACGCCTATTGAATGGTACAGGCATTACTCGTCGGAGAAAACAGGAACCAAAAACCCGCCAATATAAAAAAAATGCCTGCCCCTATTTTGATGTAGTGGGGCGGAACCATCCGCGCGATATAGCTTCCGCATAATACCGCTATCAGAGACGTAACCACCAGGGCGCAAGCCGAGCCCAAAAAAACGGATAGCTTGGATTCATATTGGGCGGAAAGACAAAATGCAGCCAGTTGGGTTTTATCACCGAGTTCCGCCAGAAAAACCATTCCGAACGTCATCATCAAAAGCTTGATATCCATAAGTTCACTCCAGACAACAATGCCTGTGGTTAAAATTTGCCCCTTCCTTGAACTCGAAAAAATTATCCGATTTCCGGATGGACACTATTTAGGGTTCGCGCAGAAATTAATTCACAATTTTAGGTGTTGAGGCGCCCAGGCGGCAAGGCACGAAAATTAAAGAATATCAGGATATTCTGTAGTTTCGTAACACCGCCGGATGGGATGCATCGACACATAAAATGTGAAGTTATTTATGCGCGAGCCCTTAGCAGATCCAGCGCTTTTTGGGCAACATTCTCGGCGTTGAAACCGAGATTTTTTAATACCGTGGCACCGGGTGCGGATGCGCCAAACCGGTTGATTGAGACCGTGGCGCCGCCGCACACAGTATATTTTTCCCATCCCATCTCAATGCCCGCCTCCACGGCAAGGCGAACGGATCCATCCTCAAGCAGGATGCCCGCCTTGTATTCCGGTGTCGATTTTTCAAACAATTCCCAGCTGGGCATACTGATAACGCGAACCGATACATTTTTATCAGCCAGTAATTTCTTCGCATCCAGTGCCAGGTGGACTTCCGAACCGGTGCCGATCAGGGTGAGATCCGGCTTATTGTCCGTGTCGGAAATAATATAGGCTCCGTTTGCAAGATTTCGAGACGCTGCGGCCTGCTCGTTTTGAAAAACAGGTAGTTTCTGGCGACTTAAAATCAAAGCGACGGGGCCGTCTGTCTGCTGGATTGCCTGACGCCAGGCATGGATCGTTTCATTGGCATCCGCCGGTCGAATAACCGTCAGGCCGGGAATCGTTCTAAGTGAGGCGATATGTTCCACGGGCTGATGGGTTGGGCCATCTTCGCCCACGGCAACCGAGTCGTGGGTAAACACGTAAATGATCGGCAGTTTCATGAGTGCCGCCAAGCGAATGGATGGGCGCATATAATCAGCGAAAACCAGAAATGTGCCGCCATAGGGCCGGATGCCGCCGTGGAGCGCCAGACCGGAGAGAATGGCGCCCATGGCGTGCTCCCGGACGCCAAATCGGATATTACGGCCCAAGTAGTTTGTTTTTTGGAAATCCGTCGAGTCGTTGATAATTGTCTTATTTGAAGGCGCCAGGTCGGCCGAGCCGCCCATTAATGTTGGAATGCCTGCGGAAAGGGCATTTAACACCTTTCCGGATGCTGCCCGTGTGGCAATGGGTGTATCCGGAAAATCAGGAAGTTCGGTATCCCACCCTTTGCTCAGTCTGTTGTCCAGGGCAGCCCGAAGATTTTCAGCCAAATCCGGATGGGATTTCATGTAATTGTCCCAATCAGCGTTCCAGGACGCCTCGGCGTCTGCTCCAATTGAAATAGATTTACGAAATTCGGATAAAACCGGATCCGAAATCAGAAAACATTCTCCATCGGGGCAACCCAGGTTTTTCTTTGTCAGACAGACCTCTTCATCACCAAGCGGCGCGCCATGCGCATCGGCTGAACCTTGCTTGTTGGGACTTCCGTATGCGATTTGGGTACGAAGCAGGATCAGAGATGGTTTTTCAGATTCTGATTGTGCAGATTCAATGGCTTCTGAAATGGCGTCGATGTCGTTGCCATCCTCAACAATGAGGATATGCCAGCCATAGGCAGTAAACCGCATGGCCACATCCTCGGTAAAGGCGATATCGGTGCTGCCTTCGATACTAATTTTATTGTCGTCATAAATGCAGATGAGTTTGCCAAGGCCAAGGTGTCCAGCCAGCGATGCGGCTTCCGCACTAACACCTTCCATCATATCGCCGTCGCC
>JAFDDL010000350.1 GCA_019310865.1 Deltaproteobacteria bacterium
CTACTTCCAAACAACTGTAATGCTATTGAATTCAGTGGCTCTGTCGTGAATATTGTCAATGCGTATGCATTTGTTGAACACGCAAATATTAATCCTGAAAAAGCAGTGATTGCAACAGCAGGCGATTCTTTAACAGGGCGGGCCTTGCTTGGCGTAGCCCATGAGAAGAAATTCCCCGTCATTTCAATAGTTAGAAATGAATCAGAAAAACGAAAGTTGGAAGAGCTGGACGCAGAAAACATTCTAGTTCAAGATGATAACAATTTTGAAGCGCAATTAGAATCACTTTCTCAAGAGTTAAATGCAACCACCGTGTATGATGGTGTTGGAGGTCCATTGCTAACCAGGATCATCCCTCTGCTGCCTTCCGGTACAACCGTATTTTCATATGGATTTCTTGCCTATTATTCCGGGCAGGGGGGGGTAAATTTTGATACAACTACGCTGTTTGTGAAAAAGTTAACACTGACTTCTTATGGTGTTGTGATAAATGAGACAGTAAGAAACAAAGAAAAACTAAAAATCGCGTTGGATGATATAAAAAATATTGTGAATTTGCCTCATTTTAAAATTAAAATTGGTCAATTATTTACTCCGGAAGAGTATAAGGAAGCACTGGAATATGCAACAAATATAAAGAATGATAGCAAAGCGGTTATCACATTTTAATCTGGAACCTGGATGCAGATAACAAATTGCTGTTCTTTATCCATGTCTGAAAGATTTTACAGTGATTGTTAAAGACCCTTTATTATCTGAGTTACAACTATAAATGGAGAAAAAAAATGGCAAAGGCAAAAGTGTTATACATGTTTACCGATGAAACTGCTGACTCGTCAACACACAGGGCGGTTATTGATACGCCGAATGTATCAATAACCGCAATCGGTGTCAGTAGTACGGAAGAAGCTGCAAAAATCGCCAAAGAGCACGTCGAAGAAAAGGGGTTCCATCTGATCGAACTATGCGGGGCAAGTGGATATGCCGGAGGAAAAGCAGTACATGATGCAGTTGGAAAAAAGGTCCCTGTGGGCATTATTGTGCATCAATTTGATAATTCTCCGAATATTTGTAAGTTATTAGAAAAATTTGAGTTGTAGGGTACGCAGATCAACATCCTCCGAGTCGCGTCTGCCCGGGCGCCAACAGATAATTCAAAAAATCAAATTTCGACGGGAGGTAGAGAGTCATGACGCTTATCGAAATTTTAAAAAATTCGGCAGAAAAATACGGGGACAAGCAGGCCATCCTGTTTGAAAGTGACAGCTATGACTACAACATGATCGAGACACAATCTTCCGACCTTTGCAGTGCTCTTATAGGGCTGGATATGCAGAAAGGCGACAGGGTGGCCATATTCAGCCCCAACTGTATCGAGTACCTTTTGACTTACTTTGGGATTTTCAAAGCAGGTGCGGTTTCAATTCCCATCAACGCCATGCTAAAGGCCAGGGAAATAGAATACGTGGTGGAAGATTGCCGTCCCCGCATACTTTTTGTCCATACCTCTCTTCTGGAATTAATACTTCCGATTAAGGAGAGGCTTTCAGAATGCATAGAAAAATTTATCATCATAGGCGGAACCGAAGCGGAACACGGAGACAGATTTATTACTTTCGAGGACCTTACCGCAAAGGGTCCGAAAGGGAGCGCTGGTCCCGAGGTGGGCGGAGATGATATAGCCATGCTTGTTTACACATCGGGCACCACCGGTTCACCAAAGGGATGTATTCTAAGCCATGATGGTCTCGTTTCCGCTACTGAGTTCAGTGTAAACGCAACGGGCCACCAACCTTCCGATAAGGTTCTTTGTTGTGCCCCCATGTTCCATATATTCGGATTCACAGTCTCTATAACCTCTTCAATCTATACGGGTGCAACAATGGTGTTAATGGACAGATTCGATGCCAAAAAAACCATTGAAGCGATAAAAGCCCATAACGTCAATATTTTCGTGGGTGTTCCTACGATGTTTATCTATCTCCTTAACGAAGAAGGGGTAAATAGTGAAGATCTTAAATCCTTAAGGATCAATGTCAGCAGCGGGGCTTCACTTCCGGTGGAGGTACTTTCGGATTACGAACAAAGATTTGCTACCGTTATTCAGGAGGTTTACGGCATTACGGAATCCTCTGGTGAAGTTGCCTATAATCCGATTGAGAAAAGAAAACCGGGGTCAATCGGAATTCCCCACTCCGGTTTGGAGCTGAAAATCACAGATAAAGGGGGGGGAATTGTAAAGACGGGTGAAGTCGGCGAGATAGTCATCAGGGGTAAAAGCATCATGAAGGGCTACTGGAACAAGGAAGCGGCTACCCGCGAAGTACTAAGCGAGGATGGATGGTACAGGACAGGGGATCATGCCAGAATGGATGAGGATGGATACTTGTATATTGTCGGCAGATCTAAAGAACTGATCATTACGAGTGGTTTCAACATTTATCCGCGCGAATTAGAGGAGGTTCTCTATCAACACCCCGATATCCACGAAGCAGCGGTCATCGGAATTCCCGATAAGATGAAAGGGGAGTCGGCGTGCGCGTTTATTGTTCTCCATGAAGGTAAAAAGGTGGAAGAGGAATCTCTGCGATTATTCTGCAAGGAGCGACTTGCCAACTATAAGGTCCCCCGAATGTTCCGTTTTGTTGACTCATTACCAAAAACAGGGACTGGGAAGATTTCCAAAAAGATGTTGAAAGAGCAACAAAATCTTTAAGTTGATATATACTGTCATGAGGTATTACAAGCGGAAATAATCAAACCATTGAATTATTTTACACCAGAGATTTTAGATGAAATCCTGAAGTTTCTGGTAACGTATAATAATCTAATAAATAGAAAGAGAAACGAATGACAAATGAGAGTTTTGGATGGATAGTGCTTGGACTGCTTTGTATAAGCGGTTTTATGGTTGGAGTCAGTGTATATTGCCTGCCTTCTTTGTATGCAGAAATCACGCAGCAGATCCCACTCACTAAAACCCAAATGGCTATGCTCATGAGTGGATTTAAAATAGCAATGCTTTTTGGCTTTGTCGGCGGGAGTATCAGTGATAAGATAGGTCCAAGATGGGCTTATGGCCTTGCTGTGCTTATAGTAAGTATTGCAGGAGCTTTTCGAGGGTTCTCCGATAGTGCCACCACACTCATTGCCTGCATGTTTTTTATTGGCATCGGTATGTCTGTAGTTTTTCCTAATATTGCTAAATCCCTGAGGATGTATTTCCCTTCGGAAAAAATGGCATTAACCATGGGAATATGCGTGACCGCAATGGGAGTTGGAGCAGCCATTGGGGTAGGGACAGCAGCCGACATTCTCTCTCCTTCTTTTAACGGCTGGCGGAACACACTGCTTATTATTGGACTTGTTACATCTGTACCGGCTCTAATCTGGATCATATTTAGCAGAGATAAAATAGAACCCACCACGTCAGGGGTGAAGGAACGTAATCCGGCAGAGAACCTTCGAGAGGTATTCAAATCAAAAAATATCCGGACATTATCACTCTATAATATTTTTCAAATGGTCAACTTTATAGGTGTCTTGGCCTTTCTTCCCATCAGCCTGACAGAAAGAGGGATTTCCCGAGCCGGAGAATTGGTTTCCATTTTTGTTATAATGTCTTCTGTGGCAGCCATTCCCATAGGTATTATTTCCGACAGAGTTGGCAAGAGGAAACCATTTATTATCACAGCCTCCATTGTTTTCGCTCTAAGCACCATAGCTTTTAGTTTTGCTGAGGGTGCGTTTCTTATCATTGCTCTATTGTTAGGAGGGTCCGCAGTTGGAGTCATTTTCCCTTTATTATCGGTTGTTACTGTGGAACTTAAAGAGATAGGCCCTGCCCTGGCAGCCACTGCTGTTGGTACGCTTCTCGCTTTTGGGAGCATTGGAGGCGGTATCGGTCCTCCGATATGCGGGAAGATAATGGATTTGACCGGCACTCAGTGGCCAGGTTTTCTGCTCATGGGTTCTGCTTCTTTGCTGGCAGCCATTGTCCTTCTCAGAATCCCTGAAACAGGGCAAAAGAAGGCTGCAACAAAACTTTCTTCTGATGAATTTGAAGCCTGAAAGGAGGGGAGAATTAAAATACTATTCAAAGCATCAATAGATGGGCCCTGCACATCTAATTTCAGCCCTGTGTCCATCCAGGGGAATACAGTTTTAGCCGAACTTCCCAAGATGGGGATTTCAAAAGAAATGTCTGTTGCATCGGGACATGCGCCTGGAGGAGAGTGCGTATCCTGGGGTATACCATTTAATATTGATCGTTGCATTGTACTCAAGGATGAACCTGTTTTTATAGAGGTTGATTCTATTGAATCTCAATGGCTGGTATTCATGCATACATCGGACAGGCGGCCTTTTGAGTGGAACAAGGACGGCTTCGTTTCTCCGGCAAGGGGTGACGGACGTCTAAAAGAGCATGCGGCAGATTATGTTGTGCTCTATGAGGACGGCTCCAAAGCAACTTTTCCAATCCGCCGTCGTCACGAGATCGGCGCTTTCCAGAGGATTTGGGGTGAGCATAACTTTGAGTCGGTCAGCCATATAAAACCAAGGCCGGTTAAAGCCCACCATGAACAACCCCATCCTTTCTGGGGACCCAGCCAGTGGCGGGCCAATTCTGCCGATGTTGGCGAGTGGTTCAACTGGCTTTGTGCCTGGCGCAATCCAAATCCGGACAAGCCGATTACCGGTTTGAGATTCGTACCCGTATCGGGAACGGGCGTCATCTTCGGAATTGCTCAGGGGCAGGCCTCTTCTCACCCCTTGAGGTGGCTCTCTCGCCGCAAGGCCGTTATCAGGCTACCTGACGGTGTAAAGTTACAACCCAACCTGGATGCGATGGGGCTTTTAGAGCAGATCAAGATCGACATGGGACAGATT
>JAFDDL010000013.1 GCA_019310865.1 Deltaproteobacteria bacterium
GGCACAACCCGGCAACACCAGCTACCGCTGCCTGAAATGAGCCTGAAGCCCTATTTCGGACGGATGCTTCGCCGGGATTTCACTTTTGATCAATTTGTGGTCAGCGGAAACAACGACTTTGCATACACCGCTGCGCTGTGCCAGGCCAATCAAAAAAAGATGGGACAGCAAACCCTGATGCTGCTCAGCAAATCCGGAATGGGTAAAAGCCACCTGTCCCAGGCCATTGGCCACCATATCCTGTCCAAAAGGCCCACGGAGCGGGTACACTATATCACAGCGGAAGATTTCACCAATGAGATGGTCCTGGCATATCGAAACAATCATATGGATAAATTCAAAAAGAAATACCGGGGCCAGTGTGACGTTCTGTTGCTCGAGGATATCCATTTTTTAAGTGGGAAAGAACGCACCCAGGAAGAACTGTCCGCCACCCTGGACACCTTGAACGATTCGGGAAAGGAGATCATCCTCACAAGTTGCTTCACCCCACGGGAAATCCCGAAACTATCTCCCCAGCTCACATCTCGGCTGTCTGCGGGGCTGGTAACCCAGATTGAACCGCCGAATTTCAGAACCCGTGTCCGGATATTACAGAAAAAAGCGATGGCCAACGAAGTGCATCTACCCCAGGATGTACTCCGATACCTGGCCGAATCGCTTTCTGAAGATGTTCGCCAATTGGAAAGCGGCCTGATCAGTCTGCTGGCCAAGTCGACGCTGCTTCAACAACCGATTGACATCCCACTAGCGGAAAGCGTCCTGAAACATATTGCCCAACAGCGAAAATCGATCACGATAGAATCCATTAAGAAACTGGTTTGTCAGCAGTTTAGCCTTTCCATTCAAGACATCGTATCACGCTCCCGGAAACAGCAGGTTGTAAGACCCCGCCAAATTGCCATGTACCTGTCGCGCCGGCACACCGACGCACCGCTTCAGGCCATTGGGAAAAGTTACAACCGCTACCATGCAACAACCCTGCACGCCATCAATTGCGTGGAAAGTGCAATCAAACGAAATGGTCCAATCAGAAAACAATTGGAGATACTCGAAAAAAAATTAAATGATAGATAACCGGTTGTATAAAAAAATCCAACAGGTGGTTGGTAAGGCCCACTGCAGCCGGGATCGGGAAGATCTTGTCTGCTATGCCTATGACGCCACTGCCCAGGTTTACTTGCCGGACATTGTGGTATTCCCCAAAACAGTTGATGAAATTTCGGAATTGGTTCGCCTGGCCAATGAAAATCGATTTTTCGTGATCCCGCGGGGCGGCGGCAGCGGCGCTACGGGCGGCTCGCTGGCGACACGTGGCGGTATGGTGCTGGTAACCACCCGGATGAATCGGATTC
This sequence comes from Deltaproteobacteria bacterium, assembly GCA_019310865.1. The sequence goes on from JAFDDL010000013.1 coordinate 1,356, forward strand.
TGCGTATTGATACGGACAACCTCGTCGCCCATGCACAACCGGGCGTTATCACAAGTCATCTGCATGGAGAAGTTGAAAAGGTCGGGCTCTATTATCCCCCGGACCCATCGAGTTCTGAATTTTCCACACTGGGCGGAAATCTGGCCGAGTGCGCAGGGGGCCCAAGGGCCGTAAAATACGGCGTTACACGCGATTACGTTCTGGGCATTCAGGCCGTAACCGGAACCGGAGCGGTAATCGAGACCGGGGTTCAAACGGTAAAGGGCGTGGTTGGATATGACCTGACCCGGCTACTGGTCGGCTCAGAAGGAACGCTCGGGATCATTACCCGAATGGCGCTTCGCCTTTTGCCCAAACCCAAAGCCATTCGCACCATGACTGCGACTTTCCCGAATATGGCCCAGGCAGCCCGGAGCGTATCGGAGATCATTCGCAATGGGCTCATACCCAGAACGGTCGAGTTTCTGGACCAGGCATCACTGGTGTGCGCGGAAAATTACCTCCATGTGGGACTGCCGGTAACCGCCGGCGCCCTTTTGCTCATTGAAACGGATGGAACTGCAGAACAAGCCGATCAAGCTATGGATCTTCTATCGGAGCTATGTCGAAACCAGGGAGCCACGCAGATTCACTTGGCTGAAACCCGGGAGGCAGCCGATCGTCTCTGGCAGGCACGAAAGGCCCTCTCACCCGCCATGTTTCAATATGGTCCGGATAAAATAAACGAAGATATCGTGGTACCGCGCAGCAAGATTCCAGAGATGCTATCCAAAATTAATGAAATTCGGGATCAAACCGGTCTTTCGATAATCTGTTTCGGCCATGCCGGTGACGGTAATATTCACGTGAACATTATGCTGGACAAATCGGTTTCCGAGCAACTTAAAAAGGCCGAATCGGCTGTTGAACGCCTGTTTGATGAGACCTTGGTCATGGGGGGAACCATCAGCGGCGAACATGGGGTGGGGATATCCAAGCGGCCTTACATTTCAAAAGAGATCGGGCCAATCGCATTAGACCTGATGAAGCAGATCAAATCGGTTTTTGATCCCAATGGCATACTAAACCCCGGGAAAATTTTTCCTGACATTCCCCGGCAAGGATCTTAATGAATCTGGTCCGTCAAATCTTCCACGTCCACCAAATCTTCCAGCAACTCCAATCGCAGATTTTGCTCCTGTTCAATGGAACAGCGCATGTTTAGTACGCAATGGCGCATGCAGATGAGATTATGTCGGTTGAAATTTCCGAAACAACCCAGATGTCTGTCTAAAGACATTTTTAATTTATTGGTCTTTGCTCTGTGTAAAGTTTCCATTATCGCAGCATACAATTCCATTCAAAATATTACGTATTCATAACGACAGCAGCGACTGCATTTGCTGGTGGATCTTACCGTTCGTCGCCAGGATTTCCTTCATTTGCATTTGAAACGGGCGGTTGGAAAAATCGGTCACCATTCCGCCAGCCTCTCTGACAATGAGCTCACCGGCTGCGGTATCCCATGGATTCAAATTCTGCTCCCAGAAACCATCAAACCGACCACAGGCCACATAGCATAAATCGATGGCGGCGGAGCCGAACCGTCGCACCGCTCGGGCTGCCGACAGACATTGCTGAAAACGGGTTATCAACGGCATGATGTGCGCTTTGAAATCATAGGGGAACCCGGTCACCAACAGACTTTCCGAAACCAGCGGTTCAACAGAGACAGCGATGGAAAGCGCATTTAGCATCGCGCCACCATTTTTAACGGCGGAAAACATCTCACCACTGTCGGGATTGAAAACAACCCCCACCACCGTTTCACCTTTATGTGCGACAGCGATGGAAACCGCATATGTGCTAAGCCCATGTGCATAGTTGGTGGTACCGTCCAGCGGATCGATAATCCAAGAAAATGGGCTATCCATTACCATTTCACCGCTTTCTTCAGCCAAAATACCATGGCCCGGAAAATCAGTTCGAATGGCTTCGATAATCACCTCTTCCGAAGCCACGTCCGCTTCGGTCACAAGGTCATTGGCTGCCTTTTTCCGTATCCCGGTCAGATGCCCGTGATAGGAACGAAGCACATCCCCCGCCTCATGGGCGGCCTGAAAGGCAGTTTTTAAGATGGGCTCATAATCCATAGGAGATAGACGTTACAAAATTTTTATAGAAAAAGTCAATGGCTTTTAAAGCTGTTTCCAGGGTAACCGAACCAACCATCAACCGCCGATAGCAGACATGTCGTCCTGAAGGCATTCAGATCCATTCCGATCAAGGTCGTGGGATTCCGGTTTTAAGCGAACTGACGATAGGAGGAGTTCTTTCAACTCATCGTTCGAACAGCCGGACCGTAGAGGCGTTTTCAGATCGATGAAACGGTCCGACAGCAGGCACACACGCAGCCGACCGCTGGCGGTCAGCCGCAACCGGTTGCATGTGCGACAGAAGTGGTGGCTGATAGGGCTGATGAATCCAACCTCGCCCAAGGCGCCCTCAAACTTGTACCGCATGGCCGGCCCGCCCTCCCCGGAAAGTGTAACGGGAATCAGGGGCCCCAGATCAGCAAGTTTCGCTTTTATTTCGGATGAAAGGATTCGCTGGCTTGCCTCTATGCCGGAATCGCCGATGGGCATGTACTCGATAAACCGGACATGAAATGGGTATTGAAAGGAGAGCTCCGCGAATTTTTTCAGCTCGTCATCATTGAAACCTCGAATGGCAACCACATTGAGTTTGATGGGGTAAAATCCTTGCTTATGAGCCGACATCACCGCCTTCCACACCCGGGTCAGCACATCATGGCCGGTAATCTGCTTGATTTTCTGTCGATCCAGACTGTCCAAACTGATATTGATTCGCCGGATACCGGCATCCCAAATGGTTTTCAACTTTTCATTGAGCCCAACACCGTTGGTGGTCAATGAGACATCCGTCAGCCCGTCAATCTGTGTCAGTCGATGTAAAAAGCTGTAAACGCCCTTTCGAACCAGCGGTTCACCCCCGGTCACGCGCACCTTTGAGATTCCCAGGCCGACCGCCACCGTCACGATACGTTCGATTTCTTCGTAACGCAGAATCTCCGTATGGGGCAGCTTGGGCAACCCGGAATAGGGATTGCAGTAAACACAGTTGAGGTTACATTGATCGGTAATGGATACTCGCAGGTAGCTCAATCGACGATTGTAAGTGTCGATGAGTGCCGCTTGGTTCGGTTTTTTTGACTCTTTGTCCATATGCATTTCAGTCGATGTTGAATTTTTCGCGGTACTCCGCAATTTCCCCTCTGGGCGGCCTTTCCCGCCCCTGCATCTCAGCGCAATCCGGTTCGTACTGATTTCCCTCCAGTTTATACTGTATCATTTCATCGAACATTTCTGAATGAATATTTATCCGGTTTAATTTTTCCAACCGTGCCAAAAAGGTTTTCTGTATGACAAAGGACATTTTTCCAAGCGCTTTGGTGTCCTGGTTTCGGTGGATGCGTCGTTCCAGGTCGACTTGGGCAATCACATCCAACCCCCACCGTTCGAAAATGTCCATGATTATGCTGGTTTCCACACCGTATCCGATGGGAAACGGAATCTGCTCGAACATATCCCGGTACCCGGCATACTCACCAGAAAGCGGTTGGAGTATCTGTGTCAGCTCCGGAAAAAATAAAGAAAAAAGGGGCCGAATGACCAACTCGGTCACCCGACCGCCACCGGTGGGCCGAATATCATGCTTACCGACGGTGATGGGCCGATCATAAAATGCCTTGGTGTATTTCAGGTTATCGAACATCAGCAAAGGGCCGAGCAACCCATACACAAACCGGTGGTGAATATTTTTAATGTCCGCATCCAAATAAATAATAATGTCTCCCTGGGTAATGTAAAGCGCCTTCCAGAGATTTTCACCTTTCCCCCGGTAACTGGGCAGTCTGGGAAGGATATCGTCAGCTACATAGACATCTGCACCATAAATAGCCGCAATTTCACGGGTTTTGTCTGTCGACCCGGAATCCACCACGACGATCTCGTCCAGAAGCGGATGCCGGGTCATGAGCTCCGACTTCATGATCAGGATTTCCTTTCCGATGGTCTTCTCCTCGTTGAGCGTCGGTAGGCAGAGTGAAATGCGCAAGCCCCGATTGCGCTTCTGTTCCACCAATTTCCCGATATTCTTGAATTGGGAATAATGAAAGGTGTTTGTATCCAACCATTTATTCTTCATCGCAGACTCCGCTGTCAATGGCCATGAGGGTGCCGATTAACTGGGCGATGCCCGTGTACATGGGCTCAATTTCCATGGTGGCGTTGTCCATAAAAAAATTGGTTCCGTGGGTAATCCCCAAGGTCACCGCCGGCACGTTATGGGCTAGAAAAATCGCCAGGGAGGACTCGCTCGGCTCGCTTACCGGCTTCAGATTCAGCTTGCGCATGACAGCGACGGCATTTTTCACCAGTGGATGGTTGAATTGAAGCCGCGCAGCGTTCAAATTGCTGATGGTCTTCAGGCGCAGCTTCACTTCGTTTTCATGGCCAACTCCTGCCACAACATCCTGAATATCCAGGTAGAGGGATCGGACCATTTCATCGGAATCGCTTCGAATTTCAAATCCGAGCTTGGCATCATAGGCAATCTTCCCATGGTCCACACCACCGGATATTTTTCCGATGATGATGCGCGTTCGGGGTCGCTGGGGCATGCGAATCTGTAGAACCTGATTGACCACATTGTTTATGATCAGAATTGCGTTGGGCTTGAATTTGTGAATCAATCCCCGGGTTCGCGGAATATTGCACTCGATTTCAGCCCGTATCATGGCATCCTAGTAATAATTTAATCGCCCCAGTTCAATTCCCTCGATGCAAACCGCCCCGAGAATCGGCTTATCCCAGGTTTTGAGCAGATGCCGAATACCCCGCAGATTGCCCTTCCCGATGGATTGGATTACACCGACCAAAACAATGTCAGACCGAAATCGGAGTCCGAGCTGTTTAAATACCTCCGGCATGGAGGCCAGAATCCCCACCCCCAGTGAATTGTCCAATATCCCTGCACCGCTGATCGTATTTTCTTTTACAATGTAATTATATCCTAAATCCAGGGAAGAAAATGGTCCAAAATCCTTTGAAAAAAATGTGTCAACATGGGCCACCACCATAATGGGCGGTCGGCTATCGTCGCTACCGCGAATAATGCCAATGGGGTTGTGGTAACTGTCGGTGGTCACCTCGTCCACATTCGATTCCACAAGACGTTCCATGAAAACATTGGCACGTTTTTTCTCTTTGAACGTGGGGGAGGGTGTTTGACCAATCAAGATGATATTGGTGATGATGGTCTCTTTGATGCTTTTCAGTTTTTCAACAAAAACCGGCAGCTGGGTCAGAAATTCGTCCATGCTTGCCTCCGATTATCTGCAATGGCGGCTGTCAGAGTGGCTTGTTGGCTTTGACACCTTCAGCGGTATGGAATGAATGTAACATTTACCATACACCAACGCGCTTTACTGGGTCAAGGATGCTGAGAGGAATGGGGTCGTTTGACAAGGGGTCGCATCTTAATTATTAACTGTATTTTACCTTACAGTTAATAATTAAGATGCGACCCCAGATCCGCCCAGATCCGCAAGGATGGCGTCGCAGAGGCCTGGAATCGTATAGGTTTCCGCCACTCGATGCACCGTAAATCCCAAATCTGCGGCCGTATCAGCAGTAATGGGCCCGATGGCCACAATTCGGACGGACGCCGGCAGGGTTCGGAATCGGTCTTCAGGCAGAAGCGCCTTGAAGTTTTTCACCGTGGAAGAGCTGGTGAAGGTGACCATATCCACCTGCCCATTTTCCAGCGCGTCCAGAAGGACGTCCCGGTTACGGCTATCGAGTTCGGTGCGGTAGGCGGTTATCTCATCGACCCGAGCACCCATCCGGGTCAGTGAGTCGGGTAAAACAGAGCGTGCTTCCCGTGCACGGGGAAGCAAAATCCGCTTGCCGCTGATCAGCACATCGGCAAACGCATCCACCACGGATTCCGCCCGGTAGCTGTCCGGCAAAATGTCGCATGTGATGCCGAATCCGAGCAATCTGTCTGCCGTCGCGGGACCGATGGCCGCAGTCTGCAAGTGACCGAGCGCGCGAACATCCCTGCCTTGGGAAAAGAGCCGATTAAAGAAATATTTGACACCGTTTACGCTGGTAAAGACAAGCCAGTTATATTGATCAATCTCATCGATAGCCCGGTTGAGCGGCTCAGGATCCCGGGGCGGCGCCACCTGAATGGTGGGAATTTCCAAACAATCGGCCCCCAGGTCCTGCAAGCGGGTCACCAGGTCGCTCGCCTGCTCACGAGCACGCGTAACCACTATCCGCTTGCCCGTCAAAGGGCGAGTATCGAACCATCTGAGACGGTCTCGCAATCCGACAACCTCTCCGACAACAATGACGGCCGGCGCCTTGAGACGAGCCGCTTCGACCCGCCGAACAATATCGGACAGCATGCCGCGGACCGTCACCTGTTGAGCGGTTGTTCCCCATCGAACCAGCGCAACGGGTGTTTGCGGCGATCTGCCGTGATCCAGCAGCCGGCCGACTATATGCGGCAGGTTTTTAACCCCCATCAGAAATACGAGTGTGCCGATTCCCTTGGCCAAGGCTGCCCAGTCGATATTCGATTCTTCTTTTGTGGGATCCTCATGTCCCGTTACAAATGCAAGGGTTGCCGTATGATCTCGATGGGTCAGGGGTATTCCGGCGTAGGCCGGCGCGGCAATGGCGGAAGTAATCCCCGGTACGACTTCAAAGGGGATCTGATTTTCCACCAGGATTTCCGCCTCTTCACCCCCGCGACCGAATATAAAGGGGTCTCCCCCCTTAAGCCGGGCAACAACGTTCCCGGCCTTGGCTTTTTCGATGATTAATCGATTGATGCCGTCCTGGGAAAGGGTGTGATCACCGCCTTTTTTCCCCACATATATCATTTCTGCATCGGAAGGGGCGTGGTCCAACAAAACGCGAGCAGCCAGATAATCGTATATGACCACATCCGCTTCGGAAATAAAGCGTTTTCCTTTCAAGGTAAGCAGTCCGGGGTCGCCCGGGCCCGCACCGATCAAATAAACTTTACCCACTGTCATGGTGTATTCGCTTCCGACATAATCTGTTCGAGTATCTCACTTGCGCCCATGGAAACCAACCGATCGGACAGCAAGGCACCAAGCGATTCGGCTTCCGAACGCAACCCGGAAACCGAATCTCGGAATATCGGTTTCCCATCCGGCGCCGCCACAAGGCCGTCAATGATTAACCGGCGACCAAACAGCTTGGCGTGTGCCGCCATGGGTACCTGGCAACTGCCGCCCAGCCTTGTTAAAAACGCCCGCTCGGCTGTGACGATTGTCCGGGTTACCGGATGATCCAACGTCGCCACCAGTTGTGCGACTTCGCTATCCGCCTTGCGAATTTCCACGCACAACGCCCCCTGCCCCACGGCCGGGAGCATGATGTCTGGTGGCAGGTATTCAGTAATCCGTGTCTGCAAGTCCAATCTGCGAACACCGGCCGCCGCCACCAGAATCGCGTCAAACGGTTCGGTATCGAGTTTGCGAATACGAGTATCGAGGTTGCCCCGGATCGATTCAATGCAAAGATCGGGACGGATGTGAAGGCATTGTGCGCGCCGACGCAGGCTGCTGGTACCAATTCGGGCGCCAGACGGGAGTTGTGAAAATTTTATTCCGGTTTTTGATATGAGAACATCCCAGGGAGACTCTCGTTCGGGTATGGCACCGATGGCCAATGCATCGGGAATTTTGGAGGGCATGTCCTTCATGCTGTGAACAGCCACATCGATCCGCTGATCCATCAGCGCCTGTTCCAACTCTTTTACAAACAGCGCACTGCCGCCGATACTGGCCAGGGGAACATCGGTAATTTTATCGCCTTTTGTCTTGATGGTTACCAGATCAATTTCAATGTCGGGATAGCAGCCTATCAGCGCATCTTTAACCCAGTGAGTCTGCCAAAGGGCCAGTTTGCTGCCACGAGTACCGATTCGAATTCGTCGGGTTTTCAATGGCCACAGCTCCCGCAACTAGTGGCCGAGCAACCGCCGCAGGATGAATCGGCGGCAGATCGGCTCACTGTCTGGCCGCTGCTTGATTTACTCATAAAGCCGCAGGCAGACATGAGACGGCTCACGTTTTTTTCACAGCATGCCGGACAGGCAGGCTTCTCATCGCCAAATACGAGGCATTCAAATTCGTTATCGCAATGATCGCAATGATATTCATAGATCGGCATCCGGGTTCTCCTTTAGATAATCCCAATAGATAATCCCAAAACTGTTAAATCAATACATTAATCACTTGAATGGCAAAATCAACCGGTCTTTTCCATGCCCTGGATTTCCAGGATCTGTTCCTGGGCGTCATGCCCCAAGGCAATGGCGGTTTCAAAGGCGTCCAAGGCAGACTTCAGTCGATTTCGGGCGCGGTAGATACATCCCAGGCGAAAAAAATACCGCCCTTCCTTGGGTGCAAGTTCCACACTTTTCTCGCAATACAGGGAAGCAATCTCGGAATTTTCCCCGCGGGCATCATATAAATACCCCAACCCGGAAAGGGCCCCGGCATCATTGGGATTGAGTTTGATCGCCGTTTTAAAGGCGTCAATCGCATCGGTATCGCGGTCAAGCGCCATGAGACAGTCACCCCACAGACGTTGAGAAAGGGAAGCGTCCGGATTCAGTTCCACCGCTTTTTTCAGATATTCTTCAGCCTGTTGCACATCGCCCTGATCCAGCAGCGTGCGACCGGCCTGCAGTGCCACTTCAAACACATCCGGGTTGATCCGATATGCCTTTTTAAAATAAAAAATCGCAGGGTCACGGTTATCCGTCATCATGCAGATAAGACCGAGATTATACAGCGCCATAAATTCCGCTGGTTCCACTCGCGTTGCAGCATCAAATTGCGCACGCGCGAGCTCGTAATCCCCTATCAGACTGTAGCATACGCCCAGGCTGTTTCGGGCATTGGTGTTGGCGCCATTGAGCGCAAGCGCCATCTTGAATTCACCCATGGCGCCTTTCAGATCTCCGAATTGAAACAACTTGTCGCCGCTGATATTCAGGCTCACATCATCAAAGGCGACGGTGGAGCCGGAACCAAAAAAGGCGGCATGATCCAGGGCTTTGCACGCATTGTCAAGCACCTGACCCTTTTCAAAAGATTGCATCGGATACGCCGCCGTCCCGATACTCACCGTAACAAATCCTTCTTTGGACAGTTGCTCGCGGATCGTTTTGGCAGCTTTCCGGCTAAACGTCGTTTTTTTATCCGGAAAAACCACGCCGAACAGGTCAACCCCCAACAATCCCCACAGCCCCTGGTAGCGCCGGCAGTTGTTGTCCAGGGCATTTGCTACGGCCATTTGGCTGTCCGAAGACACACGAGCGAGGTTATCATCGATACGAACCGACATGGCCAGAAACCGGTCGCATGGCGCCGTCGTGGCCAGGGCCGATTCAATGTACGCCTTACCCGATAACATATTCTCAAAACACACCAGCAAATCCCTGGAAGGGGTCACCGTCTCCAAATACCCGGTCGGCGGGCAGCAGTCCCCCGCCGGTGCGATGTCTGTTTTTGCCAATAAAAAATTGCGGGTGCTTCTGACGTTATGAAACAGGTGCGCGTCTTTGGTGGTCATGGTTTTATTCCTAGGTAAGCGAGCTTGCGAGACTCCGCTCCGTTTTCTTTAGCAACGACTCGATTGCCTGCTGAATAATCGGAATCTCATCATCTCGTATGGTGCGCATATCCATTAAAAACAAATCCATCTCGATCCGGCCGAGGACGGCCGGCGGGAACTGCCGTAACTTGCATTCAACCGTGTTGGCGGTCATCCCGTCCACGGTAATTGCGACACATCTGCTGGGCAGCTTCAGAAGGGGCAGCGCCCCGCCGCCTGCCTTAGCGGGACGATCCAAAATACGAACCGTCAGACTGCTGTCTTCCAGGCTCGACAAAGCGGTAACAAGTGCTTGTGCCCGCCTGTCGATTTGGTCCATGTGTAGCGTCAGCATGCGCAGCGTCGGTATCTTCTCAATGGCAATCCGTTCATCCCGATAAAGCTGCAGCGTCCCTTCCAAAGCCGCCAGCGTCAGCTTGTCGACCCGAAGCGCCCGGGTCAACGGATTTTGCTTGATGGTTTCCAATATGGGCTTTTTGCCGATAATGATCCCGGCCTGGCCACCCCCCAACAGCTTATCACCGCTGAAGGTAACCAGGTCGGCTCCGGTAGCAACCGATTCCCGGATTGTCGGCTCTTTGGAAAGACCGTATGCCGTAAAATCGATCAGCGTGCCACTGCCCAGATCCTCCATAACGGGGAGATGGTGCTGCCTGCCCAGGTCGACCAGGACTTTGAGTGGAACCGATGCAGTAAATCCCACCACCGCATAGTTGCTGGTGTGCACCTTGAGCAGCAGACCGGTCTCCGGGGTCAAGGCGGCTTGATAATCTGTCAGGTGGGTTCGATTTGTGGTGCCAACTTCTTTCAGGATTGCACCACTTTTCGCCATGACATCCGGAATTCGAAAAGAACCGCCGATCTCCACCAACTCACCCCGGGAAACCACCGCCTCTTTTCCCCGTGCAACCGAGTCGAGGCACAGCAAAACCGCTGCGGCATTGTTGTTGACGACCATGGCCGCTTCGGCGCCGGTCAATTCGCAAATCAGCGATTCCACAAGACTGTATCGAGAACCGCGTCGGCCGGTGGAAAGATCAAACTCCAGATTGGAATAATGGCGCGCGATGTTTCGGATATGGTCCAGAACTTGATCCGCCAGTGGAGATCGACCCAGGTTCGTATGCACCACCACTCCGGTAGCATTTACGACCCGTTGCATTCCGGGGGCCGTGATTTGCACCACCTGCCGCGCCGTCAGTGCAAGGATTGAATCTTGTGAAAGCGCATTCGGGTCATCGGATAGGCTTCCTGAAAGGATTTGCTCCCGCAGCAGTTGCAGGATTTGTCGAATGGCCGTTGTCAAAACGGGACGAGGCGTGCCTTTAAATTCCGGAAGGGCTTGCGCGCAAGCCAGGAGTTGATCCACGCCTGGTAGCGATTTCAATCGCTGTTTATCTGTATTCGAGTTGCGCATCATCAGCCGATTTATCCCTCGAGCATTATCTCCGGAGAAGCAGCGAAAAATTTCTCCGGAATGGCATCGATAATTTCAATGAGTTTAGAAGCGGTAAAACCCATGGTTTGAAGTCTCTGCTCGAAATGGTCCGTATTCATCCGCTCCAGTTCAAGTCCGGTGTTGAAGCGAGACATCAAATAATCCGCCAGATAGAGGGTGTGAACCAGCGTGTTATCTTTCGGCGTATTTTCGGGGACGTGATGGTCACGAATCGCAAAAGCAAGGGATTCCGGAAACTCCCATTTAATGGCCAATTCGTGTCCCACCTGGGTATGGTCAAACCCCAGGATCTTCTGCTCGCTTTCGAGAAAATTTCTGCCGGTTTCGATCAGATCTCGGTAAAACAGCGGATAGGCAGATGTAACGTATTGATCCAGGACCACCTTGCCGATATCATGCAGCAATCCGGCCGTATAGGCCAGCGCCGGATGAATCCGTCCGTGAATCCGGGCCAATTTTTCGGTAATTAATGCCGTGCCCAGTGCATGATGAAACAGCCCCCCCTTGCACAGTGAATAGCCCTGGGTGGCCGGTTCGAAAAGCCGGCGGACCGATGCTGAAATTACCAGCTTCAAAAGCTGGTCCTGACCGACGAGCAGCAGGGCGTGATCCAGTGTATCGATGCGCTCCCTTACCGAAAAAAGGGCCGAATTGGATAATTGAAGGGTTTTTGCGCTGATGACCTGGTCCTTTCTGACCTCATTTGCAATCTCAGCAATGTCGTAGTCATCCTCACCAATGAGCCGAATAATTTTCAATGCCACCTGAGGAATCGGTTTCAGTGTCTCCATGGCATCATAAATCTGATCTTTGGACGGTTGCGATACGTCCTGGGTTTCAGAGTAAAACTCAAAACCAGCAGGTTCAATTTGGCAATTGCCGGTTTTCATATTCAAATTCAAGCTGCAGGCAAAAAAGCCGCCTGTTTCAGATTTTTCGATTCGAATCCCTTCAGCAGCCAGAAGGCGCCTGACAATCTCCTCGCTTCGTCCGCCGATGTCGAGCATCAAATCCCGCTGGTCGATCGGACCCACCAGGGCGCCGCCGGCAACAATCGCTGACAGGTTTTCCATGGCAGCACCGGCTTCGGTAATGGCATTTAGAAAAAGCGGCATGCCGGTGGTGGCATATTTTTCAGGAAAAAGGCTGCCCTCGCTAGCCACCGGTTCGGGCAGCAGGATATGCATCAGCCCGCCGATACCGTTTTCCCGGTCGTACAGGGCCACACCGACACACGTTCCCAGAAAAGCCTGGAGAATCAATGGCTGGGCGTTGGTAACGTGGTAGCTGCCGGCAGCCACGTGGTGTTTTGACAGGTTAAACATCGGCATATCCTTTTGGCTGACAAGATATTGTTTGAGAACATACCATTTATATCAAATTATATCAAAGGGATTTCAACTATATTTTCCCGAGGCGGTTGACGCGAGCTTTGGATTAGCTTAAAAAGCAAGAAGAGACTCGCCCGGATTATGCCGAAACATCCAAATCGATGATCGGCGCATGCATGGCCGAAAGCGAAGCACTCTATGGAGACCCAGGCGGGTATTGTTATTATCATTTTTACTCGTTTACCTGTGAATAGTTCTCGATTTCCCTGGTAAATGTGAAGGATGGCCGTCATGGCTGATGGGACGCAACGGAAGATACTGGTAGTGGACGACGAAGCGGATATGCGCATTTTCGTTTCAACCGTCGTGGAAACCAGTGGTTATGAGGCACTGGTGGCACGGGACGGATCCGAGGCCTTTGAATTGGCCCTGTCCGCTCGACCCGATCTGGTGGTGCTGGATGTGATGATGCCGAAAATCGAAGACGGTGTGCACACCTACCACCGGTTTAAACACCACCCGGACCTGAAGCAGACTCCCATCATTATGCTGTCTGCCATTGCACACAAAACCTTCCTGCATTACGTGTCTGTCCTGGCACCATCCACGGACGGGCAAACCATGGAACCCGAAGCGTACATGGAAAAACCACCGGAAGCCGCAGAGCTGGTCCGGTTGATCGGATCGATTCTGCATGATTGAATAATTTCAATGACGATAACGTCATAAATCGGGCATCAGGGGGAACGTTATGAGTAAAACCGATGCAAACCTGAAAGCAGCCTTTGCCGGCGAATCCCAGGCAAGGAATCGATACACCCATTTTGCTGATGTTGCCAGGAAAGAAGGCTATCATTATATCGCAAAGATATTTGAAGAAACCGCTGAGAACGAAAAATTCCACGCGCTGGAGGAATTCAAACTTTTCCAGGGGAATCAGACCACCGTTACCTGTTTAAAGGAAGCCATCGGCAGCGAAAACTATGAAAGTGAAGAGATGTATCCCGCCTTTGCAAGGGAGGCCGAACTGGAGGGACGCCAGGATGCCACCATTTTGTTTACACAGATTGCAAAAATTGAAAAGCAGCACCGGGACCGCTTTCAAAAGCTGCTTGAAATGATGGATTCCGGCACCGTCTACCGCAGGGATCATGCCATCAAGTGGAAATGCGGTATCTGTGGGTATACATTCGAAGGAACCGAGCCGCCGCCAAGATGCCCTTACTGCAAACATCCCAGGGAGTATTACGAACCTGCCAATCTGGACGTGTAAGGAGAAGACAAATGGCCAGATACCGATGTGTCGTGTGTGAATATGTTTACGATGAAGACAATAACGATTTGCCGTGGTGCGAATTGTCCGATGATTGGCCATGCCCGGTGTGTGAGTCTCCGAAAAAATACTACGAGGTGATCGAAGATGCCGGGACCGGCGACGATACCGGAAAAGCCGAGATCGAAACCGGGACGGATACGGCACAGGACCTTTTGCGCACTTTCGATGAGTTTGAGTCTTTTATGGCGGATATTCACCAAATGGCGGAAACCGGACAGTCCATCACAGAGCCAATGCGAACCCGCAACCCCACCTTCTCATGGGATGAACTGCTGATCAAGGGCGCGCAGCTGTCTAAAATTCCGTTGAACAAGAGCCGGACGGTTTCCACCGACACCATCATCGGCCCGGGTGCGGCGCAACCGCTAAAAATTGCGATGCCCGTTTACATTACGCATATGTCTTTCGGGGCCCTGTCAATAGAAGCCAAGATCGCGCTGGCAAGGGGCAGTGCAGCAGTTAAAACGGCCATGTGTTCCGGAGAGGGCGGTATCCTGCCGGAATCTTATCAATCCGCATATAAATACATCTTTGAGTATGTGCCCAACCGTTACAGCGTAACGGATGAAAATCTGAAGAAAGTGGACGCCATCGAGATAAAAATCGGCCAGTCCGCCAAGCCCGGTATGGGGGGCCATTTTCCGGCGGAAAAGGTGACCCGGGAGATTGCGAACCTCAGGGGGTTTGAAATGGGACAGCCCATCACGAGCCCGGCCCATTTTGAAGATATTCGAACCCGTGACGATCTTAAACGGAAAGTAGATTGGCTTCGGGACACTTCAGAAGGAAAACCCATCGGCATCAAATTTGCGGCCGGAAACGTTGAAGCGGACCTTGAAGTGGCGCTTTTTGCGAAACCTGATTTTATTACCATTGACGGCAGAGCCGGTGCAACCGGTTCAGCGCCTAAATTTGTTAAAGCATCCACGTCCGTGCCAACCATTTTTGCGCTTTACCGGGTTCGTCGATTGATGGATAAATTGAATGCAAACAATGTTTCTGTGGTAATTACCGGCGGCCTGAGAATCTCCTCTGATTTTGCCAAGGCACTGGCCATGGGGGCGAACGCCATCGCCATCGGCACAACTGCACTGATGGCCATCGGATGCCAGCAGTATAAAATGTGTCACACAGGCAAATGCCCCATGGGAATCGCCACACAGAACCCTGAACTAAGAACCAGATTGAAGCCCGAAGCGGCGGCCAAAAAGTTGGAGAATTTTTTAACGGTTTCAAACGAGGAGCTTAAAGACTTTGCCCGGCTCACGGGAAACGCTGATGTTCATGGTCTGTCCCTGAGCGACCTTTGTACTACCAATTCGGAAATATCGAATTTTACGGACATCGACCACGTCTAGTGTCTGATCAAATGTCACTGGTCAATGGTCATTGGTTTTTGGGCGGTTGTCTTCAGGAGAAGGACGAGTCTCGACAGCATCCGGGCAGGTGTGAGAATGACAATATTGCCGGCGGCAACGAGGCAAACGCCGGTCGCAGCACCGAGGGTCCACTGGAAATCTTCAAAAAATGTTGAAAGGGCCAGTGCGAGCACCGGCATCAGCATGGTCGCATAGGCTGCATAATCGGCCCCGATCCGCCCGATGAGCGACATGTAACAACCGAATGCCAACACGGATCCAAAAATGATGAGGAAAAACAACGGGCCCAGATAACCCGGTGACCAGTCCATGGTCAACACGCCGCCACACCCGAAATGAATGATCAGATTCAACAGTCCGCCGTAAGCCATGGCGAAAAAGTTTGCCTGGGTAACCGGGATTCCGGCATCGGCGTTACGGGAACCCACCACGTTTCCCAACGAGGCAAAGTACGCCCCTCCGAAAGACAGGCTCAGACCGATAATCCCATCCGTTGTGGTAAAATCGGTAAAGTCATTCCAGAAAATAATACCGATTCCGATAAGGCCGATGATACCGCCAATCAACGCCCGGCGGGCAACCGGTTGACCCATGAACAATTTCAAATTGAGGATATTAAACATCAAGATAGTGGAATACACCACCGCCACCAGCCCGCTGGTCAAATACAACATGGCCAGATAACCCAGGCAGTAACTCAACCCGAAGAGCGTGACCCCTTGCAGCACCAGAAAAAAATGGTCGCGTCTGGAAAGCCTCAGTGACCGTTTTGTCAGAATGCACAACACGAGAAGAATGGCCGAAGCCAGGCAAAACCGGTAGCCTGCGGACAAAACGGGCGGCACCTGCGTCAGTTGAAGCTTGGCCGCCAGCCAGGACGATCCCCATATGAGGACCGTTGTGAGATAAAGCATTAAATTCATTTCGGGTACATTTTCCCTAGAAGATGCACAGCTTTAGACGTTTGACTCCAAGCTTTTGTTCTACTTTAGCCGCTTCGCATTTTTTAATATCATGTCTCCGCACCCCATGCTGACTGATGCGGTCACAGTTATTGAGCCATTTAAAGGAATTTCCTTATTATTTCTTCTTCTTCATCATCAACATCATGGCATTTTGCAGCCGTTGCTGAGCTTTCCCGACCTCTGAATCTTTCCCGTATGCCATCATGCCCTTCATCATGACTCCGGCCATTTTTTCACCCAAAGCGTCATCCCGCTTACG
>JAFDDL010000351.1 GCA_019310865.1 Deltaproteobacteria bacterium
GGGGTCTACTATAATCCCGCAAAGCTTTACGGCATTTATGAGGGGCGGATCTTCAAAACGAAATCGAACAAAATCGAACTGTATAATCAGCGATATGCAGACCTGGGTATCCACCCGATGCCGGTCTACCATCCACCACGAAAACAGCCCGAAGGCCAATTTCGTCTGGTTTTGGGTCGAAACGCCTATTTCACCCATTGCACCACCCAGAATAACGCCCTACTGAACGAACTGATGCCTGAGAATGCCCTCTGGTTGCATCCGACAGCAGCCGACTCACTGGGTATCCGGGAAGGCGATTTGGTGACGGTCACCAGCAAAGCGGGAAGCGGCGTGCTGAAGGCCACGCTCAAGCAGGGTATCCGAGAGGATACTGTCTACATGGCCTCGGGCTTTGGTGTGCTCTCAAAGGGGCTGACAAAGGTCTATGGAAAAGGTGCCTGCGTGTCGGAAATCCTGGAGGATTACGCCGATGACCTGTCCGGAAATATGGCCATGCATGAAACCTTTGTGCAGGTCGCCCGGAAAGGAGTATCATGAAAACGCATCTTGCCATGGTCATCGACTCGTCTGCCTGCATCGATTGCAAGGCCTGCATGGTGGCCTGCAAAGTGGAAAACCAGGTCCCCGAAGGTCATTGGCGTAACTGGATCAAGGAAAAACCCGTCGGGATTGCAAATCTTTTCGGGAAAAACCCCACCCAGGGCATGCATTTTCAACCCGGCAACTGCATGCATTGTGATAACGCCACCTGTGTGCAGGCATGCCCCACCGGCGCCACCTATAAAGACCGAAACGACGGCACCGTCCGGGTGAACAAATCCCTGTGCATCGGGTGTGGAAGCTGCATCCCAGCCTGTCCGTACGCCGCCCGATATCGCCATCCGGAAAAAAAGGTGGTGGACAAATGCGATTTCTGCGAATCACGACGGGCCCGGGGCGAACTGCCGGCCTGTGTGGTCACCTGCCCCACCAAGGCCAGGAAATTCGGTGATCTAAACGATCCGGTTACCGATGTGAGTCATCTGCATAAAAAGCAACCGACAGTCCGGGTCACCCACCCTAAGGTTGATACCCGGCCAAACCTGTACTATCTGTCCCAAACGGCACCCATGGACTGGCCGGTTGCACCCAAAGCGCCCACGGCGATTCAGTGGCTCAGCGCATCATTTGGGTGGATCTGGGGATTTGTTGGTCTCAACGCCCTGGCGGTTTTGGGAATGCTGGGCAAACAGCTGCTCTTCCCCGACCCTTCGGAGGCAACGGAGACGCAAGCCGATACCCAACAGAGGGAGGTGGCCAATGACAGCCAGACTGATTAAGCGTCATACCAAAACCGCCATGTTCATGCACTGGTTCAACGCCGTCTGCTGGCTCTTTCTGCTGGCCACCGGCATGGGCCTAATTCAGAATGAAAATCTAATGCTTGCAGGGGGTATCTGGCCCCGGTGGATGCGGGCCATATTCGGCGGCGGCGACGGACTGCTTCTGGCCCACGAGATCGTGGGTCTGGTCTGGGCCGGTGTTTTTTTCCTTTACGGTATCCTTTGCGCCAAACGGGAGGTGATTCCCTTTATCCGGGAGATATTCGCCATTTCACCCGGAAGGGATCTCTCCTGGCTCCTTAAAAAAGGGACTCGCATGACCCTGGGGCGCCGGACGTTGACCCGATTCGGCATCAATCCGACACTTCCGGATCAGGGTTTTTACAACGTGGGTCAGAAACTATTCGCCGTGCCATCCCTCTTTGGCGGTATCATTATCGGGATCACCGGCCTGATCATGTTTTTTTCAGACAAGTTCATCACAAACACCACCTGGGTGCAATGGGCCATCTGGATTCATTTTGTCACGGTGGGCCTCGTCTTTGCCGGACTTTTTATCCACGTTTACATGGCGTCCATCGCCGCCGGAGAGCGGCCGGCTTTCAAATCGATGTTCACAGGAACCGTCCCGGACACATATGCCAAGGGCCATCACCGACTCTGGTACGATCAAATAAACCAGGAGGGAAAATGACCCGACTTGTCGCAGGGTTCATGTTTTTTTGCCTGGTGCTTCCCATGGCCGGATTTGCCGCGGATGCCCCGCCGACTTGGTGGCAGCAGGCTGAAGCAGAGGCTGAAAGGGATGGATATGTTCTGCTGACGCCGGTCGAGTTCGATTACCGTATTCGCCACGGCCTGGTGAACTTTCTCCTCGTGGATGTGCGACCCGGTTATGAATATGAACGCGGTCATCTCGATGGGGCCGTCAATTTTGAATTTAACCTGGCGGACCGCCTGGCACTCAAACCGTCCAAGCGGACTGCCTTTGAATCATTGTTGGGACCCGAACCGAACCGAACCATCGTTTTTTACTGTCGCAGTTTTCGGTGACTTCGCAGCGGCATCGCCGCCCGATGGGCCGTGCGCCTTGGATATACGTCAATCAAACGGCTTCCCCATGGATATTTCGGGTGGCCGGATCGAACAACCGATAACCATAAATTGAGGAGATAAGGATCCTAACCTGTATCTACCAAAAGTTTAAAATGATTGCAGGATTGGGATGGATTAACGCGGTCCTTGAAAAAAAGCAATCCGGCCAACCCCTTGTCGCGCAGGCGCGCTTTCATTCGCAAGGCCGGTGGTCCCATGAGCGGAGCACCGTCGTATTCATAGCACGACTGGTACAGGGGTGCGCAGATACCGGTTTTATGACTGACAAAGAGCCGGACATAAGCCGCTTCCAGCGTTGAGAGCAGTTGTTGCAAATCCTCTGATGCGTTCACAAAATCGGCAATCGCTTCGATGGTATCGGTCGGATCCGGTGATAACAGGGAATCCAGATGGAAAAATGGATTAAACTGCAGCCCCTGACGCAATCGGTTGCATTGGTCAAGATCCGGTCCCCAGAAAATTTGGCATAAATTTCGAATGGCGTTTAACACCGAATCCTTATGGCAATGGGTCAGTTCATGGGTTTTATTCATGGCGCCTCCGGCATTTGTCAACAAGTGACCACGGCATTACGCGTATCCATCCGGATATCGGTGGAATCAAGCCGAATTGAATGGTCACTCACTATACAACAAGTAATACCGGGAACAACAGAATAAAACTACGACCGCAGCCCGCACACCATAAACAAGATATCGATCCCCCCCGATTGACACACCTGCCGGAAAGATTTATATCCGCACCATGATCAATATTGAAAATGTATCCAAAAGCTTTGGAGGTCAGAAACTGCTGGCGGGTGTTTCCTTTCAGCTCGGATCCCGTGAACGCGTCGGCGTGGTGGGTCGAAACGGTCACGGCAAGACCACCCTGTTTCGAATGATACTCGGTGAATCGGAGTCTGACAAAGGCGCCATTCATATTCCCAGGCATTACCAAATCAGCCATGTGAGCCAGCAACTCCGATTTACCCGCAAGACGATTCTCGAAGAGGGAATGACCGGGCTTCCCGAAGCGGACGCCAGTCATCAGTGGAAAGTTGAAAAAATATTGGCCGGTCTCGGTTTCTCCGCATCGGATATGAGCCGGCATCCCAGCAAATTTTCGGGCGGTTACCAGGTTCGCCTGAATCTGACCAAGGCGCTGGTAAGCGAACCGGACCTGCTCCTGCTGGATGAACCAACCAATTACCTGGATATTACCTCGATTCGGTGGATAGAAAAGTTTCTCCTGTCCTGGCCCACCGAACTGATGCTCATTACCCATGATCGAAGTTTCATGGACAAGGTGGTCACCCACATTCTGGGAATCCATCGTCACAAGCTTCGAAAGGTAACCGGGAATACGGAAAAATATTATATGCAAATCGCCCAGGATGAGGAAGTTTACGAAAAGACGCGGCTCAATGACGAAAAGCGCAAAAAAGAAATCGATCTATTCATCAGCCGATTTCGGGCCAAGGCCCGTTTGGCCAATATGGTCCAGTCGCGTGTTAAAACATTGGCCAAGATGGAAAAGCGCCATAAATTGGAAACCATCAAATCACTTGAATTTTCATTTCGCTACCAGCCCTTTCCAGCCAAAACGATGTTGCGCGCAGAGAACCTCACCTTCGGCTACAACCCGGGCGAACCGCTCATTCAGGATTTTTCGATCATAATCGGCGCCGGCGAACGTGTCTGCGTCATTGGACCAAACGGACGGGGGAAAACAACGCTTTTGAAGCTCCTGTCAGGCGGCCTCTTTGCCCCCAATGGTGATGTCACCTATCATCCCGGCGCTGAACTGGGCATCTATGAACAAACGAATATCAGCACGCTGGTGGAAGAACGGACCGTCGAGGAAGAAATCCTGTACGCCGGCGGACGGACGGATCGCCAGCATGCCAGAAATATTTGCGGTGCCATGATGTTTGAAGGGGATACGGCCCTGAAAAAAGTCGGGATCCTATCCGGTGGTGAAAAATGTCGGGTGATGATGGGCAAACTCCTGGCCCAACCCACAAACATCCTCCTTCTCGACGAGCCGAGCAACCACCTGGATATGGACGCCTGCGATGCACTGCTGGCGGCGTTGGACGGATTTCCCGGTGCGGTCATCATGGTCACCCATAACGAGCTGTTCCTGCACGCACTGGCACAGAAACTGGTGGTGTTTCAAGATGGCGACGTCGAGATGTTTGACGGCACCTACCAGCGCTTTTTGGAAAAAGGCGGCTGGGATCGGCAACGTGATGCCGAACCGCCGGCAAGACAAGGCTCGGATGGGTCACCGGGCGGCGATAAGCTGAACAAGAAACAATTGCGGCAACGGCGGTCTCCCATCATCGCTGAACGGGCACGGCTATTAAAGCCTTTGGAACGGCAGATGGCTGAATCGGAAGACAAAATTAAAAAAAAAAAAAAAAAGATCGGCGAGCTGAATCAAGAAATGCTGGCCGTATCA
>JAFDDL010000352.1 GCA_019310865.1 Deltaproteobacteria bacterium
TATGCTGCCGGGGAAAAGGAGATTTCCGGTGTGGGTGGGCAGGGGCTGTGTCAGGCCATTGTCGACCATGGGCATAAGGCAGCCCGATTCCTGGGTGGTAAGCAGGCAGCCATCGAGCATTTGAAAAAAATCATCAAACCGAACGATTTACTGCTGACGCTGGGTGCCGGAGATGTATGGCAGGTGGGTGTTGGGTTTTTGGCGAACCTGGAAAATGCGGTGGCCGCAACCGATCAATCCAAGGGGGATGCATCCAATGGCGCTGCCTGAAAACGTGAAAAAATGGTTGTCCAGCCGGTTTGCGGGTTGCGTTGAATTTGATGCCCCCATGGACCGCCATACATCAATTCGAGTTGGCGGGCCGGCCGACGCGTTGGTCTTTCCCGATAGCCGTGAGACCCTGGGAGATCTGATGGCGGGAGCATGGGATCGGGGCGTCGGGTATCTGGTGGTGGGAGATGGTTCAAATCTGCTGGTTTCCGACCGGGGTATATCCGGTATTGTGATATGCCTTACGCGTTGCCTCAATACAATCGAGATGGAACCTGACGGCGAACAGGGGGCCAGACTCTTTGCCGGTGCCGGTGTGCGCACCAAATTGCTTTGTCGCCATTGCCTGAAGCACGGGCTGGCCGGGATGAATTTTGCGCTTGGCATACCTGGAACCATTGGTGGGGCCATTCGGATGAACGCCGGAACGCTTGCCGGCTGGATGAGTGACATGCTCGATTCGATCGAGTTGATCTATCCCATGGGAAAGCCCAAACGGGTTTACAAGGATGAATTTTTAATCGGTTACCGGAAAATAAACTGGTATCAGGTAGCGGAACAGGAAAAAAAATTTCCGCCGGTGATTCTCGGTGGCAGCTTCATACTCAAGTCGATGGATCGGCAGCGGTTGCGGAAAGAGGCGCGCGAGATAGTGAAAAAACGCCTCAAGGGCCAGCCAATGGGCGCCCCCAGCGCCGGTTGTTTTTTTAAAAATCCAAAAGGGGGAAAACCGGCTGGCTGGCTCATCGAAAATGCCGGGTTGAAAGGGCGGTGTATCGGCGGTGCGATGATCTCGGGAAAACACGCAAATTTTATCGTCAATTCGGACAATGCTACCGCCAATGACATTATGAGACTGATGAACATGGTGCAGGAAGCCGTTTTTAAAAAATTTCATGTGAAACTGGAGCCGGAGGTTCAAATTGTCGGGGAAAGCACCGATTCGTAAAAACAAGCGAAAAAAAGCCAAACAGGCCAAGGGCAACGTGCCGGCACGGATGGGCGCACCCTTTTTTCGACTGGTGGGTGCCGGTCTCGGTATCTTGTTGCTAAGCCTGCTGCTTGTCTTTGCCCATGATGCATTGACCCAGGCCCGGACATTTTCAGTCAAGCATGTCGTCATCGAGGGAAACAAGCGTCTTTCGGACGATTCCATTCAATCCATCGGCCGGGTTGCGCCGGGCGTCAATATATTTGCTGTGAATTTGAGGCATGTACAACAACGACTTCGGCACAACGGATGGGTGGCCCGGGCGCAGGTGAGCCGGGAGCTGCCCGATCGGATCGTGATCCGGATACAGGAATTCGAGCCGGCCGGCATACTGGATATGGGAAAGAAATATTTTGTGAGTCCGCACGGGTCGGTTTTCAAGCAGGTCGAAGCGCTGGATTCCCAGGGTCTGCCGCGAATAGCGGGTCTATCGTTAACGGATCTGCCTTCGCAAGACCATGCACCCAGCGCTGTATTTACCGACATGTTGGATATGCTTGCGTTGACCCGAAAAAACCGCTCCCTGGATTTGATTGGACCCATTGACCGGATCCATGTGGACAGGGACATTGGCATCACGGTTGCCGGATCAGGATGGATTCGCAAAGTCCGGTTCGGGCGCGGTCAATACGCCTATAAATACAGAAGGCTTGAAAACCTTCTTCCATATCTCCATGCGCAGCGACGCATTGCACAGGTGGACGTCATTAGTCTGGAGAATGAAAACCACATCGTCGTGGTGCCCAAATGGAAAGAACCCATTGACCTTAACAGTAAGGAGGTTTTCGGTGCAGGCACAGGATGACATCATAGTTGGGTTGGATATCGGTACGACCAAAATATGCGCGATTGTGGGTGAATTGTCAGGTGGTGAAATCAATATCATCGGTATCGGCACCCATCCTTCCATCGGTCTTCGAAAAGGTGTTGTGGTTAACATTGAATCAACCGTCGAGTCGATAAAAAAAGCGGTGGAAGAGGCTGAACTGATGGCCGGGTGTGAAATTTCTTCCGCATATGCCGGTATCGCCGGTGGCCATATCACCGGATTTAACAGTCGTGGGATTGTCGCCATCAAGGGCCCGGAGATTACACATAATGATGTGGACCGGGTCATCGATGCGGCGCGCGCCGTTGCCATTCCCATGGACAGGGAAGTGATTCATGTGCTGCCCCAAGAGTACATCGTTGACGACCAGATCGGTATTCAAAACCCATTGGGCATGACCGGGGTTCGGCTGGAGGCCAAGATACATATCGTCACCGGTGCGGTCACCTCCGCTCATAATATCGTCAAATGTGCGAACCGGGCGGGGTTGGATGTTTGCGATATTGTTCTCGAGTCCCTTGCATCCGGTGAGGCCGTATTGTCCGATGAAGAAAAAGAGCTTGGGACAGCGCTGCTTGATCTGGGCGGCGGCACCACGGACCTTGCGATTTTTTCGGAAAAAAACATCAAGCATACATTCGTTTTGGCATTGGGTGGGAATAATCTTACAAACGATATCGCGGTGGGGCTCCGGGCGCCCATTGCAGAGGCGGAAAAGATAAAAAAGAAGTTTGGATCCTGTGTGGCGCACAGTATCAGCGGGGAAGAAACGATAGAGGTGCCGGGAATGGGGGGCAATAAACCCAGAAAGCTACCCCGTCAAATTCTTGGAGAAATCCTGGAGCCTCGGATGGAAGAGATTTTCGCCCTCGTCAAACGCGAGATTTTCAGGGCCGGAATGGAGAATGTTATATCCTCCGGCGTTGTTGTTACCGGTGGGACGTCGCTGCTAGAGGGCGTGCCCGAAGTGGCGGAGTCCGTTTTTAGTCTTCCCACTCGGCTTGGTAAGCCCAGAGGAATCAACGGCCTGGTGGATGTGGTGAATAATCCCATGTTTGCCACGGGTGTTGGATTGGTGATCTATGGGGCACGGCATCGGAGCGGCAAGAAATTCAGAATTCGTGATTCAAATATATTTAACCGGGTGATGGCCCAAATGAAGAAATGGTTCAGGGAGGTGATATAAAACGGATTATGAAAGACAAAGATCGAAATGCCATTGAGAAATGTGGGAAAAATGGTCCGAACGCACAACAGAAACCGTTACCGTATTCGTTCAGGGGGGAAAGTATGTTTACTTATGTAGATTGTGAAAAATCAGCAAAAATCAAGGTGATAGGGGTCGGCGGTGCCGGAGGCAACGCCATTAACAACATGATCGATTCAAATCTCCAGGGCGTAAAATTTATTGCGGCCAACACGGACTGCCAGGCCCTGGATGTCTCCAAGGCAGGTGACAAGATCCAGATTGGAGAGCAACTGACCGAGGGGTTGGGCGCCGGCGCCAATCCGGAAGTTGGCCGCGATGCCGCGCTGGAAAGCCGTGAAGAGTTGCGAAGTATTTTAGATGGCAGCCACATGGTGTTTATTACCGCCGGATTCGGGGGTGGAACCGGAACCGGTGCTGCACCGGTTATCGCAGAGATCTGCAAAGAGATCGGTGCATTGACAGTGGCGGTGGTTTCCAAACCCTTTTCCTTTGAGGGCAAGAAACGACTTCGCCAGGCAGAGGACGGCATCAACAGTCTTAAGGCGGTGGCCGACACCGTTATTACCATACCCAATGACCGGCTTCGCGGGCTGGCGGAAAAGAATGCCAAGATGACGGACATGTTCAAGAAAGCCGACGAGATTTTGCTTCATTCCGTTAAGGGCATCACGGATCTGATCATGCTGCCGGGACTGGTCAACCTCGATTTCGCGGATGTTAAAACCACTATGTCCAAAGCCGGTTTGGCGATTATGGGCATTGGCATCGCAAGTGGTGAAAACCGTGCCATCGAAGCCGCTGAGCGCGCTTTTTCGCATCCGCTGCTGGAAGATATCTCCATCGGCGGCGCCAAGGGTGTCCTGATGAACATCACCAGCACCAACGATTTGACCATGGAGGAAATGACCCAGGCTTCGGAACGGATCTATGAAGAAGTGGGCGAGGATGCGGAAATCATCTGGGGAACCGCCGTGGATGATAACCTGGGTGATGAAATACGTGTCACAGTGATTGCCACTGGTATTGGATCCAGTGCGGAAGAACCCATGGTGGAAGACTGCGCAGAGCTTGAGGTTCGGGGAAGGGTTCGGGATTTAACACATGCGGATATACAAAACGCCTCGGAATTCGATGAGCCGACTTTTTTGCGTCGGCAGCGTGCCTCCGGTGAGTCCGGGGGTAGTTTATACAGAGGCTTCAAAGGTATTGTCGTCGATAACAATGATTTGGATGTGCCGACGTTTTTAAGAAAAAAGGCGGATTGACCGGTTTGGTTTAACCGAAACGATCTTGAATAGGTCGATTCAAACAAAGGATGGTCCCCATGAAAAAGAGCAATTTGGCTATCAGCTACTCGCAAGGAGATAAGCGCCTGGGAATTGAGCGTCGACAATTTTCCTATGCAGCTTGTATTCCGGAACGAAGGATTTGCCTGGATCGTCGTTGCGTATCGCCCCTGGAATTGATTCTGACAGTGGATGAAGAAGAGACTGCAATGGAGCGGTTTGAATTGGAAGACCGGCGATAGGTTTGCGGTACCGGGATGCAAGCGGGAGCTTAGATTGC
>JAFDDL010000353.1 GCA_019310865.1 Deltaproteobacteria bacterium
AAATTTAAGAAATATGAAAAGGAGCCATATTATGTCTACTCGACAAAAGAAGGTCGTTGCTGAAAAAGCCAAAAAAAAGCTTCTCGATGTAAAAGACATCACCATTTGTGATGCAACCGCTCGCATGATTACCAAGGCCCGTAATGATGGTGTTGAAACCACATTCGATCGCGCTGCCACCATGAAAGCGTGTCCCATCGGGGCCGATTCCGCCTGCTGTAAGCATTGTTTTATGGGGCCGTGTCGCCTGAACGCAAAAGATCCTTATGGAAAGGTCGGGGTTTGTGGGGCGGATATCGATACGATTCAGGCCCGAAATTTTGCCCGAATGGTGGCTGCGGGAACCGCTTCTCATACGGATCACGGAATGGCCATGCTCGATCTTTTCCGCGAAGTCGTTAACGGTGAGAATCTGGAATACAAGATAAAGGACCCCGTCAAACTAGAAGCCGTGGCCAAGTCCGTGGACATCGATGTGGAAGGCAAGAGCATCAAAGAGATCGCCAACGAACTCTACAAGGAACTGGAGCGGACATACACCCAGGTGGATGGCGAGATTCCCTTTGCCAAACGCGTTCCGGAAAAAACCCTGGAAACCTGGCGCAAGCTTGGCATCGTTCCCAGAGGGGCCATGCGGGAAATCATGGAAATGATGCACCGGACCCATATGGGCGTTGACCAGCAGGCCGATAACATTGTCAAACAATGCAGCCGGACCGCATTGGCTGATGGATGGGGCGGCTCCATGGTGGCAACGGAAATAGCCGACATCCTTTTCGGAACCCCGTCGCCGGTCAGCATCGAGGTGAACATGGGTGTGCTCAAGGAAGATCAGGTAAACATCATCGTTCACGGCCATGAGCCGAACCTGTTTGAGTCGATGCTGGAATCGGCCAACGAGCCGACCCTGGTGGAAGCGGCAAAAGCTGCAGGCGCCAAGGGCCTCAATCTGGTGGGCATGTGCTGCTCCGGCGCCGAGATGCTCGTCAGGCACGGCGTGCCCCATGCCGGTAACTTCATGTCCACCGAAGCGGTCCTGGTCACCGGTGCCGTGGACGCTATGGCCGTGGATGTGCAGTGCATCAAACAGGGATTGGGCAAGGTTGCCGAATGCTACGGCACGCGCCTGTTCACTACCAACCCGAGATGCCGTATCGAAGGGGTGGATCATATCGAATTCCATGAAGACAATCCCAAGGGATGCACGGACGATGTGATCATCAAGGCCATCTCACGGTTTAAAAATCGGACGGCCAAAGTGGAAATTCCCCAGATCGTCAACACCGGCGTTCACGGATTTTCCCATGAATACATCAATTACATGCTTGGCGGCACCTTCCGGTCCTCCTATACACCGCTCAATGACAATATCATCAACGGCCGGATCCGCGGTGTGGCCGGCGTGGTCGGCTGCACCAACCCCCGTGTCAAGCAGGACTGGGTCCACGTGGAGCTGGTGAAAGAGCTGATTAAAAATGATATCCTGGTGGTGCAAACCGGCTGTGCCCAGATTGCCCTGGCAAAGGCCAATCTGACCAGCCCCGAAGCGGCGCATTTGGCCGGACCGGGCCTGAAGGAAGTCTGCGAAACCGTTGGTATGCCACCGGTTCTGGGCCTCGGTTCTTGTGTCGACAACAGCCGGATTCTGATTGCCTGTACCGAAATGGTGAATACCGGCGGGCTGGGAAACAGCATAGCCGACCTGCCGGTAGTCGGCGCCGCCCCCGAATACATGAGTGAAAAGGCCATTGCCATCGGTCAGTATTTCGTGGCCTCCGGGGTTTACACCATTTTTGGTGTCACCTTCCCGGTCGTCAAGGACACCAAGTTCCATAAACTGCTCTTCGACGGTCTGCAGAAACAGGGACTGGGCAAATGGGACTTTGCAATAGATCCGTATGAGATGGCCCGGAAGATGATTGCGCATATTGATGAGCGCCGCGCCGCCCTGGGTATCGACAAGGCCCGGGAACGAGTCCTGATGGATATGGCAGATCGTCGCGCATTGGATGAATCGGCTGCATAGTAGCAGCTTGGACACAAGATATAAGAAAGGGGGGCAGTCGCCCCCCTTTTATTATTGAATGTATCGCAATCCTCAGGGTTCACTTTCCTCTAATATAAATCTTTATTGTTATTATATATCAAATACGATATAAGTCACATTATATTTTATATAGACAATGACACCAAACAATGAATATCATTGAAAAGGCTCACGCATTCTCGAATGTTGCGCATGCCCCCAGGTTCACCAAGGCTTTCATGGCCTAAAAAACGGCTGCTGGAAGTTTTGGAAGTGAGAATCTGGGTTTGTTCGCAAAAGCAAAGGTGCTTGTGGATGGATATTAGTAAAATTAGTTTGTATTAATATGAAAATTCGATATAATCAAAACTATAATTAGTATTATAAAACTTCGAAAAAACCAAATAATTATGCCTGGTCAATCAAAACAAGCCCTGATTCAGCTTGGCGAAAGATTGCGGTCCTTTCGACTGGAACGGGATGAAACCCAAAAGCGATTCGCCGCACGGCTGAGAGTGTCTGTACCGACATACCAGAAGCTTGAAACAGGAGATCCTACCGTGAATGTGGGACTGTGGATTGAGGCAATAAAGCTCCTGGACAGAATACCTGACCTTGACTATGTGCTGGCCGAGAAACGCTCCTTGTTTGAGCAATACGAAAGCCGGCAGGTAAAAAAACGGCGAAGAGCGTCACGGAAAAAAGAAAACAATGATTAAACTTGATATTTGGGTGACATTTCCGGATGGCTCAGAAACACCTGCCGGCGAAATGGTATGTGGAGATCCAGACAGCCAGGGTCGCATCCCAGGTGCTTTTCGCTATACAGACGAATATTTAAAGCACCCCCAGGCGTTCCCTTTCGATCCTGTCGCCCTACACCTCGCCAATGACGAATTTATTGCTGACCGCCCATCGGGCGTTTTTGCCGTATTCGAAGACTCCCTACCGGATGATTGGGGCCGGAGACTTCTTGTGCGAAAGGCGAAACTCGAAAGAGGACGGCAAACTATTCCGAACTTGCTCCTGGCACTGGGTGGGCACGGCCTTGGCGCACTGTCATATTTCCAAAAAGGCACCGCAAAAATTAAATACAACTACGTTTCGGAAATTGACCTTGAAATGCTTCTGACCGCTGCTGAAAAGTATGAAAAAGGAACGGTAAGAGACAACAGCGAATTAAGGCTTCTTTTCCAGGCGGGAAGCTCCCCAGGAGGCGCACGGCCAAAGGTGATCATTGAGGCTGAAGGTGCTTTGTGGCTTGCGAAGTTTCCAAGCGTGAAAGACGACCTTGCGGTGGTGAAGATCGAGGCCGCTACTTTATCACTGGCTAAAAAGGCGGGTCTGAATATTCCCGAATTCAAGCTCATCAATTGCGCCGGCCGTGATGTCCTTATGGTTCGCCGGTTTGATATTGCAGATCGGGGTGGTCGCCGTCATATGATTAGCATGAGTACCCTGTTGAAAGTTGAAGGCTGGTATAACCTGAGTTACAAAGATATTTTTGAGGTATTGCGTGTTCACAGTTCCCAACCAGAGGTTGATCTCCCTGCAATGTACCGGCAAATGGTTTTTAATGCTTTGATTGGAAACACGGACGATCATCTCAAAAACTTTATGATGCTGCATGATGATTCCGGGTATTACCTGTCTCCGGCCTATGATCTGTTGCCGGATACGGCTGAAAGGCGTGAGCACGTCCTGTATTTTGAAAATGACCACTATTTTCCGGGAGTATCCGGATTGGAAAGTATCGGGAAAAGATTCGGCATACGAACGCCTCGAAAGGTTGCAGAGGCTGTGGCCGATGTGGTTTTGGGGTGGAAGGCTGAATACAAAGCATTTGGCGTATCAAAGGCAGATATAAAACGATTGGAATGGGGAATTGATAGGCGTTTGAAAACGTTTTGAATGCCGCATCAAGATACGAAATCGAGTCGTTTATAGTCCATATTATAAGCACCTCCAAGCAAGTTAATATCAAGTGAATAGTAAAGGTATCGCAATTTCTAGAGAAAACAGTCACCGTATACCACCCGCTTCATGCGGCCGTCGGCCAGGCGCAGGACCAGGGCGCCGTCCATATCCACATCCACGGCTGTGCCCTGAATTTTTTCCCGGGTCGTTCGAATGGTCACCGCCCGGTTCATGGTAATGGCGCTTGCCTTCCATTGGGCCATGATCTCTTGATGGTCCGCCTGGTTCATTGCGATTTCAAAATCATCCAGAAAATCGCGAAGCAGGGGTTGGCGCGGCACGCGTCGATTTAAAAGTCGTTTCAGTGAAATTGCCGGCGGATTAACCGACGGTGGATCATTGTTCACGTTGATGCCGATTCCGATGGCCACATGGGACAAGCGGCCGGCCGTTGCATTCATTTCGGACAGCATTCCCGAAAGTTTTTGCTCCGCCACCAGAATATCGTTTGGCCATTTTACCATTGCAGGGATACCATAGCGACGCCGCAGGACACGGGTCAGGACAACGGAAGCCAGAAAATTCATACGTCCGCATGCTTCGGGCGGTAGATCCGGCCGGATCACCAGGGTGAAATAGAGTCCGCCGGCACTGGAACGCCATTGGCGGTTCAACCGCCCGCGACCCATGGATTGCGCCTCGGCAATAACAACCGTCATGGACGGGCATCCCTTTTCGGCCAGATCTTTGGCAAGGTCCATGGTGGAGGAAGCCTCCTGGACATAATGCACCCGTTCTTCCCGACCGGGAAACTCCCATGGATAGAGTCGGTCAGGCGAACTGATCAGCCGATACCCGTCGGAATCGGATGAAATCTCATACCCATGCCGGGTGAGCGCACGAATATGCGATTCGAGATCAATCACTCGCTGCCAGACTGAGCCTTTCGGTGAGGTCTGTTTTGGGAATAATGTCGCCGCTGCCTCGCAATGCTTTTAAAATATTTGAAAAAATGATTAAATCACTCATAATTCCATCGGTTTTATTATGCTGTTGAGGGGTCGTTTTCCGGCGTCATTCTTACCCTTAAATCATTTCTTGGCTATATGCATCATTATGCAGCTTCATTTTAACCGATACTTTTTTTCTTTCAATCAAAATCTCACTGAAAACCGACAAAATTGCATCGGGTTTGGTAAAAATTCAATTTATTTTCCTTGACAAATGATGAAGGACAATAGATATATGTATACAAATACAAATATCTCAAAGTTTTTCTCTGTGCCCTCTGTGGTCGAAAAAGAACTTTTTGCGAGTTCATCATATTCTCGAGACAGAAAAAGAAAACAGACAGAAACGAGTGAAAAATGGAGACAGTGCTGAAT
>JAFDDL010000354.1 GCA_019310865.1 Deltaproteobacteria bacterium
CTTCTCATCGAACCAGTGGTGCGTTCTCTTTGCATCCACAGGCTTGGTGCAGTCAAAAAGGACCCGCCACCCCTTATTGATTGCCACCCGGGTTCTGTCATCCGGATGGGTTCTGGGATCAAGGGGACTGATGCTGCCCGGAAATGCGTGGATGTCCTTCTTATAATCGCATCGATAGGCGAATGCCCACATCATTGAGCCAAGATCATAAATATCGATATCCTCATCCACGACCCAGACATTGTTCCCCACCATAAATGAAAGCGGGTTGCTCCAGATCCCGTTGGCCACCTGGGACACCTGGCCCATGTAATGATTGTCGATTTGCACAAATACGTTGGCCCATCCGGTACTGGCATCGACGTTGACTCCCGTTACGCCGGGAATCCGTTCATCCAGTCGGTCCCAGATTACTGAGCTATGATTGACCGACTCAATCATGTGATCTTCGTTAATGGGAACGCCTTCCATGGTCCCTTGAAGGACGGGATCGTTTCGGTGGGTAATGCAGTTGACGGTAAAAACGGGTGCCTTCTGACGTTGTGATGTAAAATAACCGGTATATTCCCCAAAGGGACCTTCCCACTCAAACTCATCAAAATTAGTGGAAAGTTCTCCCTCATATACGATTTCTGCGTTCGCCGGCACCAGTATATCATTGGTCTCACACTTCACAAGTTCCACCGGCGCCTGGTTGATACCACCGATATAGTTATATTCATCAGATTCAGGGGGTACGGGACAACAGGCAATGGCAGGCAATGCCGGTATATAGTTATTGACAACGGCGATTGGCATGGGTTTACCCATCTTCTTGTATTTCCTGAAATGCCGGTGGAGGTGCTGCCCGGTTGGCACACTGCAGCCGATTCTTCGTTTATCATGAACCATTCTCCGGTAAAGGCCCACATTAATCCAGCCCGTATCCGGATCCCTGGTAACAACACCGTCGAAAGTCCCCAGGTAGCGCCCGCCGTCCCGTTCGTGCCACTTGGGGGCAGGAAAGGCCGTCATATCCACGTCATCACCCATGATGATGTTTTCCTTTACCGGTCCGGTTTTGACGACCACCGGCTCAATCGGTTTTCTCATTCTCTCCCGATGCACTTTGATTAGTTCGGGATAGGGCGTGTCTTTGGGAAGTCCCATCATCAGCGCGATCCGCGGATAGGTTGAAAGCACGGCGCTGAAAAATTTTCTACAAAATGTGTTCTCATGGTCCTTTATGTTCTCGAAAAGCAAAGCCGGCCCACCAATACGGTAAGTCTCTTCCACAATAGCGCCTATTTCGAGGTCCCAATCGACCTTTTCCGTTATATGTGCTACCTCACCTTCTTTCTCCAATATCTCCAACCAGTGTCTAAAGTCTTTTATTGGCATCTCTTTTTCCTTTCAAATTTGTTATTCTTATCCTATGTTATAGCTTAAATCTAGCCTTGTCGGTCATCTAAGTAATTCATGGGCAATACTGTTTTTTTGTATCTCTATCGTTCCCCCACCGACGGCCGGAAACTTAGAATCTCTCAGCATTCTTTCCACCGGGTATTCCTTAAGATACCCATATCCGCCGTGTATGGACACGGCCGAGTTTGCCACATCAAAAGCGATCTCGTTGGCATAAGCCTTGGCAATAGAGGTCTCCAACCTGTTGGGGAGGCCCTCTTCGGCATTCGTGGCGGCCCTGTATAGAAGAAGCCTGGCGGCTTCGACTTTCATCACCATTTCTGCAAGCATCCACCGAATGCCTTGGAATTCGGAGATGAGTCGGCCAAACTGTTTTCGCTCTTTAGCGTATTTTATCGCTTCATCGAGCGCCCCCTGGGCTACCCCCACAGAAAGCGCCGCATTCCCGCACCGCTCCGCGTTGAAGGCCTTGAGCATGTTTTTAAACTCGCCTTCCCCAACCAGCTTATTTTCCTTGGGAACAGCGCAGTCTTCAAAGATTACGTTGGCCAGGGAGGTGCCCCTGAATCCCATTTTATGCTCCTTCTTCCCAATAACAAGCCCCGGGGTGTCTTTTTCAATCACAAGCGAGCCGAGCCCGTCCAATCCCTTTGTGTCCCCGTATCTGACAACCGCCACGAAGATTCCCGCCTCTTCGGCATTGCTGATAAAGCATTTTGTTCCATTTATTATGTACTTATCACCAGCATCTTTCGCCTTGGTAATGATTCTGCCGATATCCGACCCCGCATCCGGTTCTGTTTGGGCATATGCAGCCAGTATCTCTCCGGAGGCCATGAGCGGAAGAAACTGCTTTTTCAGTTTTTCACTACCGAAATGGGAAATGGACCGGGAACATACGCCGTTATGAAGGGCGATGATTCCCGCAGTTGAGAGGCAAACTCGGGCGATGTTTTCCAGGGTCAGCACCACATCCATCACGCCCCCCCCGCTACCACCATACTCTTCCGGGATGCTCATGCCGAGCAATCCTGTCTCCGCAAGGAGCTTAACATTATCCCAGGGAAATTTCTCCTCTTCGTCCCAGATAGCTGCTTTCGGTTTAAATTCATTGTCAGCTAATTTTCTGACCATATTCACAAGCATTGTTTGATCTTCGCTCAACTTGAAATCCATTGTCACAATCCTATAATATCTCTTAAAAACGCCGTCCATTGTAGAAAGCGGAAAAATATCTTTTCCCACTGTTATTGCTCATAAAGCTTCTCAATCAACTTGCCCTTGGCCGTTGGACCGGACATTCTCTCTAGCGTATCAGGCGCCACCCACTGGATATCCGCCTGGCATTTCAACCTGGCGGATAGGGCCTCTTCAATTTCCGCTTTAAGAGAAGGCAGGTCATTTTCATCTACGCCCTTTCCGTACTCAGCCCTTATTTTCATAGGTGGCTCAACGCGAGGCCCCGGCTCGTCAAGGAGGATTCTAAATTCTCCGGTAACACGCGGCGTAAAACCGACAATCAGGTTTTTAACGGCAGCCGGATAAACATTAATCCCCTTGATAATCAGCATGTCATCCACGCGGCTGAGAATCTTGAAGCGCACGCCCGGGACACCGCAGGCACATGTTTCGGTAGAGACCTGTAACAAGTCTCCCATGGCATACTTGAACGCGGGGGCTGCTTCGTGCTCAAATGAAGTGATAATGCCATGCCCGATAGCACCGTCAACAATCTCCACCGGCTCGTTGGTAGCGGGATTCACCAGGTCGTACCAGATGGCATAATCTTCGCACACCACGTGCATACCCGCATATTCCGGGGCGTCGCATGACACATGATGCAACCCCCACCCCCCGCCGGTTGAATCATAAAGCTTGCAGCCAAAAGCCGACTCAATTTTCTCTCTTACTTTCGGCAATCCGGCCCCGGGAGCACCAGCGCAGAGGATAATCTTGATACCAAGCTCACTGACGGGTTTTCCTAAAATTTCAGGGCATTTTTCAATCAAGTATTCAGCAGTCGGGGGCGTCCCGACCATGGCCTTGGGCTTTAAGAGATCAGCCATTTTAAGCATCTTTTCCGTTCCCCCCTCCGCACCGACCGGAATCGCCCTGAGGCCCATGTTTTGAAGCGCTGTCACCACCGGGACACCAGCAACCCACATGCTTAAGCCAAAAGTCTGCAGCACGGCATCGCCCGGCCGCATCCCGGTTCGCCAGAAGACCCGTTGCCAGACTTCGTCATTTATCTTTTTGTCCTTGTCCGTGAAAATATAAGAAAAAGTGGGATCTCCAGTTGTTCCACTGGTGGAGCTCAAGTGAACAACCTTCTCCACGGGAGCGCAAAGATAGGTCCCCAAAGGATGCCCGTATTTCTCCATGGACTCCTCCTGGGCCGCTCTGTCTCCCTCCTTGTCCCGCATAATGGGAAGTTTACGGAAATCTTCCCAGGTCTTTATATCTTCCGGTTGTGCACCGATGTCATCAAATTTTTCCTGGTAATAATCCGGGGAGTTATCATAAATATACCGTATTTGCTTTTTAAGTTTTTTAAACTGAAGCTTCCGCATTTGCTCAAGCGGCATGCTTTCCATTTCAGGATTTAAAAATACTTTGTCGTTCATGCCAATGATCCTCCTGCTTGATTGGGCCAAGAAAGTTTCTTTAACGATTCATCGTCAGTCTATTGCCCGGTGTGTTCTATATTTCTATTTCGTAGCTGTGAACGATGGGCGTTGCCACAGGTGTTCCCTCGACCTCCATCTGGGCGCCGCACCCAGGACAATAAAATTCCCTGAAAACCATCCAGTCCTTTTTCGGTGCGTTGTTTTTTGGATAGATTTCAGCCGGGTCTCTTTCATAGATCAAACAATAGAGTTTAAAATTCTCGTTTGCGTCACACAACACCTTGCCGCATTCCGTACAGGCCAATACCTTTCGCCCATTATCCGATTGCATGACATTAACATAGGGGGTTAATTTGAAAACTTCTTTATTGGCCGCTGTCGGATATTCCTTGTCAGGGCCGGCTGCAAACGCCTCTTCGAATGCCAGCTCATTCCTGAATCCTTCGGAAAAATCCGTCATTTCTTCAAAAAACTCGGTGACAATTTCCGGTAACTGGTTGTTCTTTCGTCTTTCAACCATCGCCCTGACATACTCTTTTCCCGGGAGCCCCTTTGCCAGACGCTCTTTTTTTCTTTCTTCTCTTAGTCTTTTGGTTTCAGCCTCGTCCACCTTGAATGTCCCGGGATCTACACTCACACAGTATACATTCTCGGCGGCGTCCATGTGAGATCTTCCATCCCTCAGGTCATTTGCGACCGCCGAAAGATCTCTTTCTATGGGATCACCGGAACCGCCGCCACCCCAATACTGAACACAATAGAGATCACCCTCTTTCAAGGGCCGGGATGCCGCAGAGGGGTATACCGATTCATGCTTACCGTCAACCCGGT
>JAFDDL010000355.1 GCA_019310865.1 Deltaproteobacteria bacterium
GCGGTCTTTTTTACCCATGGCATTGGATGAATCGACGCGAAGATTCATGGCCACCATTAAAAACGCCGTGGATCCGGAAAATATTCTCAACCCGGGAAAATCCATATGACAACCACGAAAAACCACATGAAGCATGAAGAGGTCTTCCAGTGCAGCAAATGCGGCGCCTGCCTGACGACCTGCCCCGTGTATGATCAGCTTCGAGAAGAGACCGCCGCCCCACGGGCAAAAATACAGCTGATCCGGCATTACGCCGAAAAGAGGCTGCCGCCTTCGGAATATCTCAACGACATCGTGAACCGGTGCCTCATGTGCGGCACCTGCACCACCAATTGCCCCAGCGGTGTTCGGCACGCCGGTTTGTTCATGCGCATGCGCGCCGGCATGGCTGCCGATTATGGTGAAGACTGGCACCTAAAGGTATTGTATCACTTCCTGTCTCACGAACAACAGCTTAAATTCGCCGCCAAGTTCGCCCGCTTTGGCCGAAATGTGGTCATGGAGAAAGTCGCCCGGGAAGTGAAAATCGGCAACATCCCGGTAAAGCGCTTGCCGAAACTCAATGCCGGCCCCTTTCGGGACCAGGTGCCCGAAATTTCAAACCCGGTAGATGGACCAATCGGAACCGTTCTTTATTTCACGGGCTGCGGCACCAATCATGCCTTTGACGCCATCGGCCACGCCGTGGTGAAAGTGCTCACCACCATGGGTTTTCGCGTGGAAATCCCCAAGGGTCAGGTATGCTGCGGTCTGCCCATGTTCGCCCACGGCAGTATGTCTACCGCTCGAAAGAACATCGAAACCAATATCAGCCTGTTCAATCGCGACGGCATTTCCGCAGTGGTGACCGATTGCGCCACTTGCGGATCAGCCCTGAAAAGCGAATACCCTCATGTCCTGGAAGAACTCGATCGGCCCGTTGAGAATGCACAAAAACTGGCAACCCGGGTTCAGGATGTGTCCGAATTCATCCTTGCCAACTACGCCCGGCTGGCACCGAAACTAAATCCGAATGCCGCCCGGGAAACCGTGACATACCATGCCCCTTGCCATCTGAGAAATGCCCAGGGCGTTAAAGCAGAGGTAATTCAACTCCTGTCAAAACTACCCCATATCGATTATGTCCAATCGGCCGACTATGATTCGTGCTGCGGCGGGGGGGGGACTTTTTTCTACGACTACCCGGACATCTCTCACCAAATCGTATCGAAGAAGATCGAAAACGCCATGGCCACCGATGCAAATTACTGGGTCACCGGATGTCCGGGCTGCACGGTGAATTTATCCGGAAATCTACCCGACGATGCCAAAATTTCCATGATTCACCCGGTCCAGCTCATCAGCCGGGCGCTTAAAGCTTACGAATCATGATGATCCTGCTGATTTCAAATATGGATAATTTATTGCATTGCGCCGGCTGTTCACTGTGAGTTGCTGTTTTCACTTATGCCCCTTGACGTACGCGGCCAAGTGCTGCTATTTACAAGGAAAATATACGACTATTTACTGGGAATGAGATTCCGGAATCGTGATTTTCGAGCTGATTCCCGCAGAGGATGACGATGACGCAGCAAAACAGATCTGAAGTGGCATGGGTGGCGACACTCGGGGAGACGGTCACCGGGTGGATTCAGGAACTCGGGGCCGTGACCATTTTTCTGGTCAGGGCCTTTTTAATGATCTTTCGTCCCCGGCAGCTGCCGCGGATCGTCGAACAGGTTTATTTTATCGGTGCCAAATCGACCTCGATCGTTGTTCTGGTGGGGCTGTTTACCGGCATGGTCCTGGGTCTCCAGCTTTACTATGCGCTGGCGAAATTCGGATCAGAGGGTGTGCTGGGCATCACCATCTCCCTGACCCTGATCCGCGAGTTGGGACCCGTTCTGGCAGCCATCA
Organism: Deltaproteobacteria bacterium; assembly: GCA_019310865.1. The sequence continues at coordinate 1,897 of JAFDDL010000355.1, forward strand.
TGATCACGGCCCGAGCCGGATCTTCCATGGTTACCGAAATCGGAATCCAACGCATCTCCGAGCAGATCGACGCCCTGTCCACCATGCGTATCGACCCCATGGGATTCCTGATCAGCCCCCGGATCGCCGCTGCCATTATCAGTTTTCCCCTGCTGACCACTCTTTTCGACCTGGTCGGCATTCTCGGTGGTTACATCAGTGCGGTCCTGCTTCTGGGGCTCAATGCCGGCACCTATCTTCACGGTGTCCAATCCGGTGTCGAAATGGCCGACATTACCGGCGGATTCATCAAGTCCGTGGTGTTCGCCATTATCGTTTCAACCATCTGCTGTTTCCACGGATATTTCACCCACATGCGCAAGGACAGCTACGGCGCCAAAGCGGTCGGGCTGTCCACCACATCGGCAGTGGTGCTGTCGTGTATTTTTATTCTGGTTTCCGATTATATCGTAACCTCTATGCTCATGTGACGGCCATGAATGCACCACTGATCGAATTTAAAAATGTTACCAAGCGCTTTGATAATCGAACGATTCTCGACGCGGTGAACCTGAAAATCTATGAGGGGGAGGTCACCAGTATCATCGGGAAAAGTGGTACGGGAAAAAGCGTGCTGCTCAAGCACATCATCGGGCTTTTGAAACCCGATGACGGCGAGATTCTCCTGGATGGCAAACCGATGAGACAAATGCGTAAATCGGAACGGGAGCAACATGCCAATCGCACCAGTTATATGTTTCAAAACAATGCCTTGTTCGACTCCATGACGGTCTTTGACAATCTTGCGCTGCCCCTGGTGGAAACCACTAAATTGAGCCGCAGAGAAATCAACAAGCGAGTGGCCGATAGAATTGAGCAGGTGGAACTAACCGAGGTGGTCCATAAATATCCGTCTGAGCTATCCGGCGGTATGCAAAAGCGCGTGGCCCTGGGCAGGGCTCTGGTGACCAATCCGAAGATCGTGCTGTTTGACGAACCGACCACCGGCCAGGATCCGATCCGAAGAAACGCCATCCTGAGCATGATCGCCGAATACCAGAAAAAATTCGGCTTCACCGCAGTTTTGATCAGCCACGCGTTGCCGGATGTTTTTTTTATCTCGAACCGGATTCTGGCCCTCTATGAAGGAAAAATTATCTTTGAAGGCACAGCGGAGGCGTTCGACAATTTTGAACATCCCTTTATGGATGAACTCATTGAAAGCCTTGAGGGGCTCCAGGAACATTTGACCGGTGTGTATTCCAAACGCCATTTTAAGGTCCGTTATCAACGCTCGCTGACCCGCAAAAACCGGCAGCAGTCGTATATCGCAGCGGTATTTACCCTGGAAAACTTCGATCTTTTATGCGAAAATCTGGGACACACCACCGGTCAGCTGGTTGTAAAATCCCTTGGGGATTTTATCAACAAGCATTTTGACGCCGTGGGGGGCTTCGCGGGCCGGCACCGGGCGGATCAATTTCGAGCGATTTTGCCCTTTTCTGACCTGGCCGAAGCCGATCGGATTATGACGGATATCGGCATCGACCTGCGGGACCAGGGCTTAACCCGAATTCAGGCAAAAGCGAAAATCACCCGGGACTCCTGTTTTCAATTTGCAATTTTGTCCGGTTTTGCAAAGGGCGAATCCGGAGAAAAAATCGAAACCGTTTTTAACAAAGCAATGGGCAAAGAAGCCGTCATTGCGCAGGTAGAGTGTGAGATGCGGAGGTAACCCATGAAAAAGTATTCCCAAGAAACCACGGTCGGTATTTTTGTCGTCATCGGATTGCTCTGTTTGGGCTATATGACTGTAAAGCTGGGCGATGTTTCCCTTTTCGGCGACAATTCATACAGCCTTTACGCCCGTTTCAACTCGGTATCCGGACTGCGAGCCGGCAACCCCGTTGAAATCGCCGGCATGGAGGTCGGTCGTGTGGCCAATTTCAAACTGGACCAGGAGGACCTGGTGGCGGTGGTGGAGTTAAAGGTTCATAAAGGCGTAACGATCTTTGACGATGCCATCGCATCGATCAAAACCGCCGGCCTGATCGGTGACAAATACGTGAGCATCGACCCGGGCGGCGCTTCGGATCCGCTTGAGCCGGGGCAGACCATCACGGAAACCGAATCACCCATTGACATTGGCGACCTGATCGGCAAATACGCATTTGGCGATGTGGAAAAAGATTGAGCCCCAATTATCAAATCACTAGGAGATGACCATGAAAAAAACGATACTGGTGACCGGTTGGTTGCTCTTGATTGCATGGATGGTTCCCATTCAGCTACAGGCAGGGCCGGCTTTTGATACGGTCGAGACGCAGGTGGGCAAAATACTCGAGGTCCTGCGCAACCCGAGCTTGAAAGAGGCGGATGTCGAGGACTTGAGGGAAGAAAAAATAATACCGATCATCAATGAAATTTTCGATTATACCGAGCTCTCAAAACGGACGCTGGGCAGAAGCTGGAAAAAACTCAGCCGGCGGCAGCGCGAGGAATTTACCGATCTTTTCAGCTCGATTCTCAAGAATCTCTACCTGGACCGGATTCTCGCGTACACGGACGAAAAGATGACCTTCAACAAGGAAATTGTCCATTCGGAAACCAAGGTAGAGGTCCAGAGTGAAATCGCTACGGGCTCCAAAACCATTCCGATCCATTACCGGCTTAAGGCCAAGAGCGGCGACTGGAAGGTTTACGACGTGGTGATTGAAGGCGTGAGCTTGATCAAGAACTATCGCAGCCAATTTCGGGATATTCTGAAAAATAAAACACCAGCGGATCTCATCGAGATTCTGCGGCGAAAGGTCGACAAGGCGTAGCTGAATCCTAACCGGGCAGTCCCTGTTCGTAAACCCGCAGGAAGTTACCTCCCATGAGCTTTCGAACGTCTTCATCCGAATAGCCACGCGCTACCAGACCCTGAACAATCTTGGG
>JAFDDL010000356.1 GCA_019310865.1 Deltaproteobacteria bacterium
TGCAAAGAACAGATGGATCCGGATTCCAAGCTGATCGACTCCATGCGGCTGGCGCCGGACCAACTAACCGACGTGACATTTTACCATGGAACCGGATGTGAAGAATGCCGACATACGGGATTTCAGGGGCGAACCGCTATCTTTGAGTATTTACCCATAGATGATGACATTCGAAAGGAGGTCAATGCCGGCGCCGGCGCGCAAATCATTAAAAAGGCCGCTGTGGAAAAAGGGCTACGATCCTTGCGGAAAGATGGCTGGGAAAAGGTCAAAAACGGCACGACCACCTTGGCGGAAGTACTCCGGGTGACGCTGGAGGCTTAAATAAGAGTGCTCAGTGCTAAGTACAAAGTTGTGGAATTCTGTCAATTCGGACGAGAAAATCCTTCACTTAGCACCCAGCACTTAGCACTCTGCACTTATATTCCGGACCTATCATGACACAGTATGCTTACAAAGCAACCGACCCAAACGGGAAGATCGTTCAGGCAACGGTTGAGGCGCCCGATGAAGCGGCTGCGGCAGCCCTGGTTCAGAATATGGGGTACATCCCCATCCGGGTCAAGCCGGCCGGGGGTAAGGCGACCGGACTCAATGTGGATGTCGGTCAGGTTTTCGGCGCCGTTTTTCACAGAATCGACGGTAAGGATCTCCTGCTGTTTACCCAGGACTTTGCGACGCTGCTCGAAGCGGGGATACCGGTAGACCGAGCGATGTCGATTTTGATTGGCTCGACGGAAAATCTGCGTTTCAAAAAAATTCTTAACGATATCCTTTCCATTGTTCAAGGCGGCGGGTATTTGTCGGATGCGTTGGCAAAATATCCCAGGATTTTCTCCAAATTTTACGTCAACATGATTCGTGCCGGGGAGGCCGGCGGTGTTTTGCATTCCGTCATGAAACGTCTGGGGGTATTTCTTGAATCCTCCCAAGATTTGAAAGATTATATCCGATCGGCCATGATCTATCCGACCTTTCTGGTCTTTGTTGGGGGGATATCAATTATCATTCTGATGACTTATATTATTCCCCGATTTTCCACCATTTTCTCGGATCTTGGCAGCACGATTCCCCTATCCACAAAAATCCTGTTGGGCCTCAGTGATTTATTAAGAAACTATTGGTGGGTGATTCTGATTGTATTGTGCGGGATCTTCGAGGGGGTTCGACGGTTCAGAAACACGACCGCTGGTCGAAGAAAAATCGATCGGTTAAAACTGAACATTCCCATTATGAAAGATTTTGTTCAAAAATTGGAAGTTTCCCGATTTGCGCGCACGTTGGGAACGTTGCTTAAAAGCGGTGTCCCCATTTTACAGGCCATTGATCTTGTAAAGGACATTATCAGCAATACAGTGATATCCGATGCCCTCACGACGGTATATAATCGGGTGAAGGAGGGAGATCGTCTATCCTTACCGCTCGAAAATACCGGATATTTCCCGTCCATGGCAATTCAGATGATTACGGTGGGGGAAGAGACGGGACGCTTGGAAGAGATGCTCTTGAGAATTGCCGACAATTACGAAAAAACACTCAAAAGTTTAACTAAAAAATTGGTGGGACTTCTGGAACCGGCGATGATCCTTTTTATGGGCGTTGTCGTTGCATTTATCGTCATATCGATTTTGATGGCTGTGTTCAGTATGAATGAGATACCAATTTAACAGAAGGACGTATGATGGCTGAAAAGAAAAAGTTGAGAAGAGGTGCGAACGGTTTTACACTTATAGAACTGCTGATTGTGATTGTCATTATCGGGCTTCTGGCCGCATTGGTCGGCCCGAGGATGTTCGGAAAGGTGGGAAAGTCCAGGCAGAAGGCGGCCAAGGCGCAGATAACGCTTTTTGAAACCGCGTTGGACACCTATCGCTTAGATACAAGCCGGTATCCAACGACTGATATGGGTCTTTCAGCCCTTCGATCGAAGCCCGATGGTGTGGAAAGGTGGGATGGCCCTTATTTATCAAAGGAATTACCGGTTGATCCCTGGGGAAACGTCTATGATTACAAATCTCCCGGCGATCATGGCGAATTCGATATCATTTCATTTGGAGCCGACGGCAATCCCGGGGGGCAAGATGAAGACGCGGATGTCGTCAGCTGGAAAGATACATTGGTTGAATAACGTATTGCTTTCCAATACCGAGAATCGCAACGGATTTACGCTCATCGAGCTGCTGGTGGTTTTGGTCATTGTCGGCTTGATGTCGGCAATGGTTGCACCGAGACTGACCGGATTACTAGAGAATCTGAACCTAAAGACCACGGCTAAGAAAACGGCCGCAGCATTGCGGTATGCGCGGGCTCAAGCCATTTCAGAAGGAAAAATCATAAGCGCGACGTTTGATTTCGAAGCGGGAAAGATGCAGTTACACGAAAAACATCCGGACACCGAACCGGCTTCCGATGAAATAAAAGCGCAAAACATCACGGTCGGAACCAGACAGATTCAATTGATTTTTCCAAGAGAAGTTAAATTAGAAAAGATTGTGGCATTGCAGAAAAAAGTCACTGATGGAACATATCCCATTTATTTTTACCCGACCGGCGCCACCAGCGGTGCCGATATTCACATCACGGGGAAAAACAATAAACGTCTTGTCGTCAGCGTACAATTAATTACGGGTTCCGTTCAGGTCCGGGGATAGTACATGAGGAAGAGGCCTAAAAGAGCATGCAGTTGCGGTTTCACGCTCATGGAAGTACTGGTTGCCATGATGATATTAAGTACCGCGATCACATTGATGCTGCAGCTTTTTTCCGGCGGACTCAAGGTAAGTAAAACATCGGCAGATTATACACGCGCAGTATTTCATGCCAGGGAAGTAATGGAGGCATTGTTAATTCCAGATACAATGAGGATCGGAGAGTATTCAGGAGATTTCCGGGATGGATTCAACTGGAAAGCGGGTATTGAACGAATTGACTCGGAAGAAGAGCTGACGTTTATTTCTTCAGTTGACCTCATTAAAATCAATGTCGACATCATGTGGCGGGGGAGGCTTAAGGAAAAACATTTCGATGTCAGCACCATTGCAATTGCAGGGCAACTGGTTGAAGGAGAAAAGAGTAATTAATAGGTTGTCCGATAATGGCTTTACTCTTCTCGAGCTGATGATATCGGTAACCATTGTTGCCGTAATGGTACTGCTTGTTTTTAGTGGTTTGCGAATCGGGATCAGAGCACAGGAAAAGGGTGAAGAAAATGTTGAATCCTGGCAACTCTATCGAACGGTATTCGATCTAATGCACCGTCAAATCTCTTCAATTCGATTGAATAAAATTCAAACCGAGGATGGAAAGATCTGCTACTTATATGGAACGGCCAATCAGATTTTCTTCTCCTCATACATCTCATTAAATCCCATAAACCGAACTGAGTTTGTACACGCACGGTATATAGTAAAGAAAACTGATACCGGCCTCGATCAGTTGTTATTTTCCGAGTATGAACCATCTATGTTGAACCGGGACTCAGCGTTGGAAGCGTCTGTTGAATCTCAAATCGAGTTGATTCCGGAAACTTTCTCCATTGCGTTCAGATTCCTCAAGGCAATCGATGAAGCAGGTAATTTTCTTTGGCAGGAATCCTGGGAGCCGGATTTCGAAAAAGGATTGCCCCTTGCGGTTCAATTGATGGTTCAGGAAACGGAAGATCAACAACCGTTGCGTATGATTGCACGAATTATTCCTAAAATACGCAAGTAGTGCATGGCGTTGTAAATTGACCCAACGTTAGGGTAGAGTTACATAATGACACCAAGGGCACAGAGAAAAAAAGCAATCAATTCAAATGGTATCGCACTTTTGCTGGTCATATGGGTGCTGGCGCTTTTATCGGTCATGGTATCGGAATTTTGCTACACCATGCGAACGGAAGCAAAAATTACGCGCTATTACAAGGAGCAAACCGAAGCCCGTTATATGGCTCAAAGTGGTCTGAATCTTGCGACTGCAGCATTGATCACCAAAAAAATAAACGGGCATGGGCGGCCGAAAAATACCGAAACCGATGGGGATGAAGATAACAATTTGATGGATTTGCGCATCAATGTGGACCTGCCGGCAGTTCACTTGGACAAAGGGTATGTTAAAATCCGAATCGATAATGACGGCGGAAAGGTGAATATAAACCGTGCCAATTCTAAGTTGATCCGGCTGCTGTTTCAGTCTTTTGATTTGACCGAACAAGAACAGGACATCATTGTTGATTCCATTTTAGATTGGCGCGATAAAGATGATCTGCATCGTATAAATGGTGCTGAAGACGATTATTATCAGTCACTGAGCAATCCCTATGAATGCAAGGATGGTGACTTTGATATGATTGAAGAACTTCTGCTGGTAAGAGGGGTCACACCTGATATTTATTATAATGGATTGAGCAAGATGGTAACCGTTTTCCAGGCACCTTCACCGTTTAACGAAAAAGACTTAAATAAACAGACAAAGGAAGCCTACCGGCTTCGTCAGAAGAAAAAAAAGTATAAGGGACCCAATTATAATCTGATAAACTTGAATGCAGCGCCTATTCAACTGCTTCGCGCATTTCCCGGAATGACGGATGAAATGATAACGGAAATTGTTGAATACCGAATGGAGAAGGATTTTTATCGGTTCAACGATCTAAGAGAAATTGTCGGCATGGATGTTTATAATTCCATGGCGCGTTTTTTATCAATAACCGAAACACCGTATTATACAATTCGGTCAACTGGGTTTTTTAAAGACAGCAATATTTCTGAAAGTATTGAAGCGGTTATTGAAGTCAATCGAAAATTGAAAAAAAAACATCGCATAT
>JAFDDL010000357.1 GCA_019310865.1 Deltaproteobacteria bacterium
TAAACTGGGTTGCGGCCGTGGTAAACCGTCCGGAAACGACTGTCCGAGAGGCCATTTCGAAAATCCCTCACACACGCCTGTTGATTATCAACACCCCCAGCGAATGTGTTGTCGGCGGTCTGAGAGATTCGGTCCTGTCCGCCATCAAAGCCCTTGGCTGTGATGCGATTTTTCTGGAAGGCGTGGTCAGCGTGCACTGCGATGCGGCGGCCCCGGTCGCCGAGGCCTATCGCGCCCTTCACCTGTTTCCAACGACTCAGCCGCCGGGAATCCGTTTTTACAGCTGCGCCGCACAGCAGGCGTATGAACTGACATCGGAAGCCTGCGCGGATTCAATCCTGGCCCAGGCCGTCCGTGGCTTTGATTTTCCGGCAACCATCGGACAGGCCTACGCCGACGGGACTCGTATTTTCCTGGAACTCGGTCCCGGTTCATCCTGTACCCGAATGATTCAAAATATCCTCGGAGAAAATCCCCATCGGGCGGTGTCGATTTGTGTGCGGGGAGAAAACGATTACCTGACGATTTTAAAAGCCTTGGGCACCCTCACAGCCGAGGGCGTTCCGGTTCAGCTGTCGGCGCTCTACGGCCCAAAGGCCTGGCCGACGGCACCGGTATCAGTGGGCAGTGCACACATGCTGTCCAAACCGGTTGGCGGTGCCCCGTCTCTTCCCGTCTTGCGACTGCCCACGGCACCCGAGTCGATTATGCCGTTGAAACCGGCACCCAAAAACATCTCAACCCACACCGAATCGGCAGACAAAACCGCGGGTCTGCAGGAACTGGATCCGTCCACAATCTCTCATATTCTGGATGCCCATGAAAAACAGGTGGAAGCCACCTCCAAGGCCCATCAGAAATTCCTGGACTTTTCCAAGGACCTGAACAAGGCCTATGCCCAAACCGTTACCTTTCAAACCCGCTTGATCCATTCGGCCATGACCGTCGAGGCACCGGACGCGAAAGATAGCCGCTTCGATGCAGCCGCCAACGAATGGATATCAAAGCCTTCTTCGCGTACCGAACCCGAACCGGAAACGATTACAACACCGCCTGCTTACGATCGGAACCTGTGCATCGAGTTTGCCGTTGGGTCCGCCGCCCGGGTACTGGGCCCACAATTTGCTCCTGTGGACACCTATGGCGCCCGGGTTCGACTACCGGACGAACCGCTCATGCTCGTGGATCGAATCGTCTCCATTCAGGCGGAAAAAGGGGCATTGGGCCCCGGACAAATCGTCACCGAACATGACGTTCGCCCCGATGCCTGGTACCTGGACGGCGGCAGGGCCCCGGTATGCATATCGGTGGAAGCCGGGCAGGCCGATTTGTTCCTGTGCGCCTATATGGGCATCGATTTGTTGGTCAAAGGAAAGCGCACCTATCGCCTTCTGGATGCCAAAGTTGATTTTTTCCGGCACGTGGCGCGCCCCGGGGAAACCATCCGCTACGAAATCGAAATCGAACGATTCACCCGCCACGGAGAAACATACCTGTTCTTTTTCCACTTTAACGGTACCATCAACGGAGCGCCTCTCATCCGCATGCGAGACGGGTGTGCCGGATTCTTTACGGACGAAGAGGTCCGCAATTCAGGCGGCATCATTTTGACCGACGATGAACCGCATCCTTCTTCCGGGAAAAAACCGATAGACTGGGTCGATCTGGTGCCCATGGAAACCACCCGGTACGACGCAACGCATCTGGACGCCCTTCGCGACGGAAATCTTTCCGAATGTTTCGGCCCTGCATTTACAAACATTCCCATCTCCCCTTCCCTTGTGCTGCCCAGTGGACGCATGCGACTGTTCGACCGCATTTTGAACTTGACCCCGGACGGTGGCCGTTTCGGGCTGGGTTCGATCCAGGCGGAAGCGGACATACATCCGGATGATTGGTTTTTGACCTGCCATTTTGTGGACGACATGGTAATGCCGGGCACGTTGATGTATGAGTGCTGCGCCCACACCCTTCGGGTATTTCTTCAACGAATGGGATGGGTCCTGGATCGACCCGACGTCTGCTACGAGCCGTTAACCGGCGTGCAAAGCCGTCTGAAATGCCGCGGTCCGGTCACGCCCAAAACCCGGAAGGTGGTCTACGCGGTGGAAATCAAGGAGCTCGGCTACGGCCCGGAGCCCTTTGCCATCGCCAATGCCAACATGTACGCCGACGGCCGGCACATCGTGTATTTTGAGAACCTATCCATAAAGCTTTCCGGCGCAACCCGGGAAGATCTGCTTTCATTCTGGGGCCAATACGGTACAAGTCGGCTCTCAGTGCCTCCTCTCGAAGACAAACCGGTTTTCGGTCCGGAGCAGGTTTTATCCTTTGCAGCCGGCAACCCATCCGACGCCTTCGGAGAGCCCTATCGCGTATTCGATCGCCGGCGGTTTATCGCCCGTCTGCCCCGGCCGCCCTATTCTCTTTTAAGCCGCATCATCCATGCAGAACCCAAGCCCTGGAAACTCGAGCCCGGCGGATGGGTTACGGCCCAATACGACGTGCCGCCCGATGCCTGGTATTTTCAAGCCGATCGCAATGCGAAAATTCCCATATCCATCCTGATGGAAGTGGCCCTTCAGCCCTGCGGCTGGCTGGCAGCTTATGCCGGTTCCGCCTTAAAAAGCGATAAGGACCTTCGGTTTCGGAATCTCGACGGTAGCGCCGATCTTCATTTTCATCCGGCACCGGCCGGCGATGTTCTGACCACCCGGGCACGAATGACAAATGTTTCCGCGGCCGGGGATATGATCATCGAGGCCTTTGAATTCGAGGTGACGCAGCAGGGCAACCCCATATACACGGGAACGACCCAGTTCGGTTTCTTTACCGAAACGGCCCTAGCCCAACAGGTAGGCCTGGGTAGCGAGATTCTGCCCGTTTGGCCCGATCCCCCGGAGAATCAAACGGGTTTGATTGACGGCATTCACCTGGAAGATATTCCGCCCTTCGATCCGGGTCAATGTGATAAAATCCAGACACTTAACGACGTTTCATCAGACTGGAACGGGCTGCTTATGCCGGCCCGCGCCATTCGCATGATCGATCGAATCGATCGCTATTCACCCGAAGGCGGCACCCAGGAACTGGGCCATGTGCAGGGCAGCAAAACCGTCGATCCCACCGAATGGTTTTTCCGCGCCCATTTTTTTCAAGATCCCGTGTGCCCGGGATCGCTGGGAATTGAATCCTTTGGTCAGCTCATCAAATGGGTGGCCCGGAAGCGGTGGCACCAATACCGAAGCACCCATCGGTTTGAACTCAACCCGGCAAACCACCGCTGGATTTATCGCGGTCAAATAAGACCTGAAAACAAACAGATAACGGTGGAAGCCGACATAATATCGATCGAGGAAAGCCCCATACCGACCATTTCCGCAAATGGGTACTTGAAAGTCGACGGACTTTATATCTATAAGATGGAAAATTTCGGGATTCGATTGATTCCCATTGATGATCGCTAACATTATCGTAAGCAACTTCTGACCACAGGGAGGACACAGGAAAGCAAAGACTCCGGGGGTCACAGAGAAAATGAATTATTCCAATGTATATATCGAAGCTTTCGGGTATGAACTGCCACCCAACGTCGTGACATCCGCCGACTTGGAAGCCAAACTGGTGCCCCTGTACAATGCCCTTCACTTTAAGCCCGGGCAATTGGAGGCCATTACCGGCATTTATGAACGTCGCTGGTGGGACCCGGATTTCCCCATGCGCGACGGTGCCGTTCGCGCAGGCCAAAAAGCATTAGCAGCAGCCGGTCGCGGCGTTCTGGAACCGCCGGATATCGGCATGCTGATTTACGGCGGTGTTTGCCGGGACCAGCTGGAGCCGGCCACCGCCTGCGCTGTGGCCCATGGATTGGGTCTTGGTCCGGAAACGCAAATATATGATGTTTCCAATGCCTGTCTGGGCATTTTAAACGGGATGGTTCAAATTGCAAACGCCATCGAGCTGGGTCAAATCCAGGCCGGTATGGTGGTCTCATGCGAATCGGCACGCCAGATTGTGACCGCGACCATTGAACGGCTTTTAACAGCTGGGGATATGGAGACCTTCAAAAAATGCATCGCGACCCTCACGGGCGGTTCCGGCGCTGTGGCGGTTATCCTGACAAATGCGGCCCATTCCTCCCAGGGCCATCAACTCGTCGGCGGCGCCATTCGAAGCGCCGCCGAGCATTATCAGCTATGCACCTGGGGGCCGGACACGGGGATTCCCGCCACCATGGAACTTGTCATGGAGACCGATTCGGTCGGCGTGCTCAATAACGGGGTGGTACTGGGCATCGATACATTTCAAGCGTTTAAAAAAACGCTTAACTGGCATGCCCCTGATCTGGATAAAATAATCTGTCATCAGGTGGGCGCCACGCACCAGGAAAACATATTGGCGGCAATCGGGATTTCAAAAGAAAAGGACTTCACCACCTTCCCGTTTCTGGGAAATATCGGAACGGTGTCACTGCCCATCACCGCTGCCATTGCTGCAGAACGGGAATTTTTAACGCCGGGGGACAAGGTTGGCCTTCTGGGAATCGGAAGCGGTCTCAACTGTCTCATGCTGGGGGTTTCATGGTAAAAAAATCCGCTGTAAACCCATCCAAATATAAACGACTTTTTCCATATAAAAACAATTATATGGAAATAAAATCTCATCTGTTACATTATGTTGACGAAGGCGCCGGCGACCCGGTGGTCATGGTCCATGGCAATCCCACGTGGTCCTTCTATTACCGCAGTCTTATCAAAGCCCTGTCGGCAAACTAACGGACC
>JAFDDL010000358.1 GCA_019310865.1 Deltaproteobacteria bacterium
AGAATAGGGACCGATAAGATATCCGGGGATGAAATCGACGATGAAATTGGAGTAGCGGCTTCCCAGTGAGGTCACCAGGCGCCCGCCGCAGCCCGGCAGGGTGGCGGGATTATCGCCGGTGCCGGCAAGTACCACGGCATCGGGATTCACCCCGTATCTGTGAACGAAATAGGGGGAAACCGGTTGGGAAACTCTACTTCACTGATATTCTTTATTTTTCCTGTAGGGGAAACATATCCATCTCTTGATTCGCATGCGACCGGAGACGGATTATAGCGACGATGAGATCATTATACTAATCCATGCTTTCCATGGAGAGGACCGCATGATCGGCAAAGGCCAGTTACCTTTTTTGGCTGTATTGCGACAGATCGGCAAATAGTTCTTTCAGCTATATGTTTGCTGATCTATATTGGAAGTTGGTAAATCGGCAAACAAGGCTTGCAAAGGTTTCTTTGCTGATCTATGATGTAAATTATGTTTTACGGCAGAGAGCATGAATTAAATGTCATCAAGAATGCGATTGGTTCCGGCCGAGCGGAACTGGGTATTGTCTATGGCCGGCGTCGGGTCGGAAAGAGCACGCTCCTGGCTCACGCAGCGACTCGAAAGAGCAATTTGTTTTTTGAGGGATTACAGCAAGCTCCGCTAAAAACGCAGATTAAACATTTTATGCGCCAATTGGCCGATCAGACCGAGACGCCCAGAAGTGTCGCTCGAGACTGGCGAGAGGCTTTTGACGTGCTCTCCTTCCATATACGGAAGGGAAAACATTATATTGTTTTTGACGAGTTCCCATGGATGGCCTCGGGAAAAAGCGAATTGGTATCCTTGCTGAAATTTTTTTGGGATAACCGATGGAAGGCAAATCCCGGTATCACTCTAATCCTATGTGGTTCCATCGCCAACTTCATGCTTAACCACATCGTTCACTCCAAGGCCCTGCATAACAGAAAAACTTTTGAAATCAAGCTGCCGCCATTGCCGGCTTCCGAGGCAAAGCTATTCTTTAAAAAATTCAGATCTGATTTCGAGATTGCGAAATTTCTGATGGTATTTGGGGGGATCCCCAAATACCTGGAACAAATCGATCCAAGACTTTCATTCATTAACAATATTGACCATCTGTGTTTTCAAAAGCATGGTTTTTTCCTTACCGAGTTTGAAACCATATTCAAAGAGCAGTTTCGGGTAACAAGAACCTATGAACGCATCGTTAAATGCCTGGCCGCAAGGAGCTGCGCGAAAGAGGAATTATCGCAGCGTTTAGGTATGGCCTCAGGCGGTGGACTTACCGGATATATCAATAATCTGGAACAGGCGGATTTTGTTAAAATATTCACCCCAAAATCCGTATTGGGCAAAGGCGACAAAACCAGGAAGATAGTCCTGTGGGACGAGTGGTTGCGTTTTTATTTCACCTATATCGCTCCCAATCGGACGGTTATTGAATTAAACACACAACCCGGCCTCTCTGAGCGACTAATTGGTTCAAGCCTGGATACCTATTTGGGAATTTGTTTTGAACGACTCTGCCTGAAGAATTTACCACAAATTTTTTCCCGAATGGGGATGGATATCTCCTCCATCATGAGCTTTGGCCCCTTTTTCCGACAACGAAAAAGAACAGGTAAGGGCGATGGCGGACTTCAGATCGATATCCTGGTTCTGAAGAAAGGACAGGTATTTATCCTCATTGAATGCAAATTTTCCTCTATACCGGTCGGCTTATCGGTAATCAAGGAGGTGCAACGGAAGGTGGAACTATTAAAGGCACCTCGAAATTATACAATTGAACGAGTGCTCATTTGTGGCGGCGAAGTGACGAACAGTTTGCAGAACAGTGATTATTTCCACCACATCTTGGGCATAGATGCTATTTTTTGAATAAAAGAAACATAAGGGTCGTATCTTAATTATTAATTATTTCAGATTTTAACTGATTAATGCGTTTTCTTAGCTACTTGTTTTTTTGGCTTAAGTTTTCTATATGCTTTGTTCGCAGTGCGATACCGGCTCCGGATATACCGCCGAAAAATAAGCCGAGGTGCACGCCATACGCGCCTGTCATCTCCCTCGCTAGGTAAATTGCGCTATCCCATATCGCCAATTGCCTCAGAGTTCCAGCTTCATAATTGCTTCATGACATCATCGGTTCGACTTAAGACTTCTTCCACATCCTTTTCGGTATGTGCGGTCGATGTGCAAAAGCGAATCATGTTTAAAATGCCGGCCTTCATCAAGAGCTTGCTGAATTGCACGACTTTCAACATATCTACAGACAGTCCTTCTTTGTGATTAATGATCTTTCTCTTGGAAGAAAAGCTGAATGTCCAGGCCCCGGGGAATCCTTGAAGCAGCAGATCTTGCTTATGCGCTCCGGCAATTTCATTCAGACCTTCCTTCAACATATTACCAAGCTTCTCTATGTGCCCATAGGCGGCGCCGTCGTCTTTTTCAAGTTCCTCTATTGTTGCTATGACTGCTGCCATCGCAAGGGGATTCCCGTTGTAAGTGCCGCCTGCGACCACCTCCGTTCTGGCAATCCAGTCCATTATCTCGCGTTTCCCGCAAAATGCGGAGACCGCGACACCGCCGCCGAGCGCCTTGCCCAGAGTCGTTATGTCCGGGGTTACGCCGAAGTAACCCTGGGCTCCCTTGAGCCCCATGCGGAAACCGGTGAGCATTTCATCGAAGATCAGGCCGACATTGTGCTTGTCACACAGCTCACGAACTCCCTCAAGATAGCCCGGCTCAGGGAAGCAGCCAAAAAGATTCACCATGACCGGTTCCATCAGCAATGCCGCAATGTTGTCGCCATATCTTGAAAAGAGGTTTTCCAGTACAGGCAGATTATTCCATTCGACCATGAAGCAATCATCAAAGGCATGCCTTGCACGACCTGCCGTATGCGCGATCTGTGAGTAGAAATCATCCTCCCGGTCTGCCGAAACAGGAATCGGGTTTTCCGGATCGGTCACAATACCGCCCATCAAATCGTCCAAGCCGCCGTGATAATGTCCTTCGAATCGGACGACCATATTCTTATTCGTGTATGCCCTCGCCACACGCTGGGCGCAGTAGTTTGCCTCGGTCCCCGAGCAGGCAAATCGTATCATTTCGGCACTGGGAACGTGAGCGACGACTTTCTGCGCGGCTTTGAGTTCCAGGTCGTTGGCTGTCGTGGTATGAAGCCGCTTAACCTGGTTCTCAATCGCCTGCTGAAGATGCTCGTTGCTATGCCCCAGAATGACAGACCCTGAACCCAGGCTGTAGTCGATATATTCGTTTCCGTCCACGTCATAGAGCCGTGCGCCTTTCCCGTGGCTCATGTACAACGGACGGTCGCCCAGAGACTTGCGGAAGTTGCTCATCACAGCTCCCGGGATTATCTGTTTGGATAGTTCCACCATTTGATCTAATTTATGCGTTTGATAATTTTCCATTGTGTATGACTCCTTCTTTTAGCTATTTTTCCACTTGCTGACAGCTATCCCTTTCAAAAGCTCCACATAAAGCCGGGCAGCCACCCTGCCTCCAAGCCCCTTTAAATCATAGGCCGGCCCCATACAAACCGAGTCAAAGCCGGCAAGATTGGTATTTTGAGAAATCATGCTCAGAGCCTTTTTCACGTCTCGAGCATGCAGGCCGAAAGGCTCGAAATACTTTTGTGCGGGAAGAGTAAGCGGATCAATCGAGTCAAAATCAAGGGAGACATAAACCTTGTCAGCCCTTTTCGAGACGATTTCAAGGGTTCTCTTCATGACTTCTACCATGCCCATCTCTTCCACATCTCCGATCGTGAAGACTGTGTTGCCCATCTTTTTCGCCAGTTCGGCCATCAGAGGGGTATTGTACCCGCCGCCTTTGATGCCGATGGTGACCCAATCTTCCGGTTCGACCTGGCATGTATCAAGGATTTTATAAAATGCGTTCCCGGCATTAAGCCGCCCCATATCCTTATCCGGATGCGGAAACTCACCCCCGTATGCATTGTCATAATGCCCGTCAAAAAGAATCAGTGCTATCTTGCCTTCGGAATTATCCGAGATCCCGCGCACTATGGGATAAGGGGTCGAATGATCTCCACCGAAAACAAAGGGCACCGCCCCGGCCTTTACAATGTCTCCCACTTTTTCGATTGCACGCTCAGTCGAGATCTCGACATCCCAATAATCAACTTCCACATCGCGATAGTCCATCAGCATGAGGTGATCGGCCAGCCTGAAATCCGGTGCAATTTCAGGATAAAATCCGCCGCTAGTGCCAAGAGAATATTCAGTTGAATACTTTCGAATATGGTTCGGTGCATCGTAAGCGCCGCGCCTGCCTTCGTGATCAACATCGGGGTTTACCTGACGCGGACTGCATGATACAAAGCTGCTTGCGGTCTCATAAACCACACCCTCCCAGGGAAAACCGAGAAACACCACATCCGCACCTTCCAGATGTTCGGCTTTCCAGGCAATCGGAACCTCCATAAATGAAGGGACATCATCATGTATTCGAGGCCGAACCAATGGGGCACACTTCTCGTAGCTGTGATACTCGGGATCCATACAAATTTGCTTCCATTCTTCTTTTAGTTTGGGGTCCATTGTAGTTTTTCTCCTTTTAATTCAAATGCCTGCCCGTTGCAATTCAGTGTCTGATCTCCTTTTTGCCTTTTCTGCTATGCTTCCTGTTTTCTTTTCATCCGCTCATCCATAAAAATTTTCCCTGCTTAAACCTACCGCGCCAGCAGGCGGGCGGGATTCTC
>JAFDDL010000359.1 GCA_019310865.1 Deltaproteobacteria bacterium
TCCGCCAGGTTCCGGTGCCGTGCCCGCCGCATGTTGTCGTGGTGCATCTGGAATTTTTTCTGAACAAATTCATATTCGGCTGCTTCCGCCGGTGACAGGCCGCCGGCCGCCGCCTTTTCCCGAAATTCATTGCGGCGTGTCCGCAAGTCGTCATAGACCACATCGGTGGGAAGATAGACGATCAGAGCCGTGGTCTTGAGATCCCGGCTAACGAGCAGGTCCCGGAACAGGGGGCTTTTACGCAGCTCTTCCCGGGCCAACGATTTGTCGATATCCGGAGACGAGAGGGTGCGGATGTTACTGAGCAGGTCTTCAATATTCACGGGCGGGCTTTGGAGCAGGGGCGCATTCAGTATGCAAAAGACCGAGGAAACCCCCGGCAGTGCCGCCAGGTCGGCCTGAAGACGGGCGATTCGGGTAAGGGCAGCCTCTGAAAACAGATCCTCCCGGGGGGTGTAGGCCAGTACCAGGGAATCCTTCATCCCATAGCGCGATGCGATCAGTCTGGCGTATTTCAAGTCTTTGTCGTGCTCGAGGACGAGCGTTTCCGCGGACGCGTCCAGCCGGAAATCCTTGACATAGTATCCGAGCAGGGCCACCGTTGCCATGACGACGAAGATGACAACGCCCGGCCATTTCAGGACAACGCGGTCGAAAAAACGAATGGGCAGGGCAACCACATTGTTCACGAATTCGGTTTGTGATATGTTTACAACGCCATTGGAAATACCGGTTTGATGATCAGTCATTCGCAAAGTCGCATTTTTCGGTGTTAACGATATTGAATAATCGGCTTGATTCATAACGAACACTCCTTTTTTGCGATATCAAATATAATCACCCGGTTTGATCTTTATCGGCAACACCAAACGGCTGCAATTTCATAGACAAGAATGATAAGGCAATTATAATGCCCCTGATCCGGTTTCAGCACAAAGAGCAAAATGAGCTGGAAAAATCTTTTGATAATGGATATAGAAGATATTATAACCTACCGATCGTTCGGTTTTTAATATACAATAATGATTTTGTCAATAAGGAAATGATGGTAATGGGAAAAAACGTTCACGCTTCATTATGACGACCGGCTTATGGGCTGGGGTGCCGGATGTGTGGTAAAGAATGCCGGCGATAAAAACCCACCGTCCTGGGACCGGGTGGGCGTCGAAGCTTTGGCCCACTAAGATATGGTTTTTGAAATAGGATGCGTTGCTGGTACTTCCTAACGATGAGGACTGATTTTTATCTGGCAAAACAGCGCTTTGTTTAGTAATAAGGGTTCTGGAATGTATATGAGGACGCGATGCAAGTTGACAAAATTAAAAGACAAAAGGTGATGTCAAAATCAGCCCCATCAAAAAATGAGCTGCCGTTCACCGAAGACCTGATAGAGAGCCACCGCAAACTACAGGCAATTTTTAATGCCTCGCCGGTGGCGATCTTTGCCCTGAATCTTGAGGGTAAGGTAATCATGTGGAGCACAGCTGCCGAGCGTATCTTCGGATGGCGTGCCGATGAAGTTTTGGGTCGGTTTAACCCACTCACGCCGGAGGGGGTTCGCGACGAATTTTGGAAAGCTTTTTCAAAGGTAATTCACGGAAAAGGATACCTGCGCCAAGAGGTTATCCGCCTCACAAAAGCAGGCGCATTGATGAACGTCAGTGTCTCAGCAGCGCCGCTACGAAATTCCGAAGGTGACATCATCGGCGGCATGGGCCTTATTGAGGATATCACCGAACAAGTCAAGACGAATGAAGCGCTACAAGAAAGTGAAAATCGCTATAGAACCTTACTGGGAACGATGAATGACGGTTTTACGGTGCAAAACAAGAAAGGGGAGATCACGTATGCCAATGACCGTTTCATCGAAATGATCGGATATTCAAGGGATGAAGTCGTAGGAAACCTGTGGCTTAATTTTTTGGATGAAACCAACCGGAAAGTCGTCCGAAAGCAGATGGAATACAGAAAAAAAGGGAAGAGCACGCCCTATGAACTTGTTTTCAAAACGAAAAACAGTAACAAACTATACACCATGGTATCGCCCCAACCTTTTTTCGATACCAAGAAGACGTTAACAAGCAGCTCCACTGTCATAACGGACATAACGCAGCTTAAAAAAACCCAAATAAAATTACAGCAGCGAGAAAAGGAGTTAAAAAAACAACAAATTAATCTTGAGGAAATTAATTCTGCATTGCGGGTTTTGCTGAAAAAAAGAGATGAGGATAAACAAGAGCTTGAAGAGAATATTTTATCAAACGTCGGGGAAATGATCATACCGACCTTGATGAAACTGAAGAAAGACTTGAAAGGAAATAAAAAAAAATATGCGGATATGCTTGAATCAAATATTAATGATATCATCTCGCCCTTTTCCAAAAGGTTATCTTTTAAATATTTGAACCTCACCCCCACCGAACTGCAAGTGGCTAATTTCATCAAACAGGGCATGACCACCAAAGAAATTGCCGACTTTATGAATTTGTCCCCCAAGACCATTGAAGATCACAGAAAAAACATGAGAAAGAAGCTGGGAATCGCCAATGCCAAAATTAATCTTCGAACCCACTTGTTGTCCATAAGTGAGTAGCGGCAGCTTCCCACCAGCCCACCCTTTCATTACCCCACCATAGCACCGAATTCGATAAAACCAGGGGAATTATATCCCTATTTTATCCACAAACATCCAGGCTTGTCTTTTTGAGTTTATTCATTTAATCTGAACTCAAACGGTCGGTCGGTTGGTTTTTTAATAAAAAACAAAAGAAAATAAAGAAAGGAGAGAAGAGATGATTTGCATGGCCTTTTTTAAAAAAATCGGATTTGTAATACTCATGATCGGTTTAACCCTTTCATCGGCACACGCCGCCGATTTCAGTATGATGGGCGGGGAGGTCAAAGGAACCCTCGACACTACGTTGAGTTACGCGACCATGTGGCGGGTCTCGGATCAAGAAAAAGGAAGAGCCGGCATGACGGATCCGAACTTCGATGACGGGAACCGAAATTTTGACACCGGTCTGGTTTCAAATATAGGTAAAATCCTATACGATTTCAGGGTGCAAAAGGACCAGGGAGATAATACCATCGGCTTATTTTCCAGAGGATATGCACTTTGGGATACGAAAGTAAAAAACGCTTCTAATGACAACGACTCCCCAACGACCAATAATAGTGGGCCCCTATACGGGGGGTCCCTCAGCCGAACCAATAAATTTACTGAAAAGACTGAAGATCGAAGCGGTGCGGATGTAGACTTCCTGGACTTGTTTTTGTTCGGGGAGTTTGCCAAAAGCTCTAACCACCCCTTTTCACTCCGCGTTGGCAAACAGGTGGTGAGCTGGGGTGAAAGCCTATTTATTCAGACGGGCATCTCGTCCGTGATTAACCCGGCGGACGTCTCAAAAGCAAAACTGCCGGGCACGGAGGTCAAGGAAATCCTGCTGCCCGTCTACCAGATTTCCGGCTCTGTATCAGCGACTCCGAATTTATCCTTTGGCGTTTACTATCAGTTCAAGTGGGAAAATACCATCGCGCCACCGACAGGTACGTTTCTGAGTACAAATGATTTCATCGCTGATGATGGCGCTGAAAAGTTACTCATCCCCGTGCTGCCACCACCTGCCGCCCCCTTTGTCAGCACCCCTTATCTTGGGTTGGATCGCGCCGGCGATATGGATGCGGATGATTCAGGCCAGTGGGGAGTGTCAGTTAATTGGTATTCCGAAGCAATAAACGATACTGAGTTTGGGTTATTCTACCTCAATTATCATCGTAAACTACCGGATTTGGTCATTATGAGTGACGGACTTGGCTCCGTGGATCATATCTGGACCGGCCCACCCATTCCACCGCTTATGGGTGCTGTTTCTTATTTCGACTCGGCGCGTTATGCCCACAAGTATTATGAAGATGTTAAGCTCATGGGGTTCAGTTGGAATACCATGCTTCCCTTTGTAGATACGGCCCTTTCAGGAGAAATAGCCTATCATCATGATATTCCCGTACAAACCACCTCTTCCCCTGACGGTCTAAAGGCCCTGGCGCCTGACGGCGTGCCGGCACCCGGCAAGGTGGTGGAGTTGTCAACCCGGGAAGAAATGGTCATTGCCCAGGTAACCTTTAACAAGGATATGAACATTCCCGCCATTGCCGACGACATCGGGTTTCTTGTGGAGTTCGGGGTGGTTCATGTGCTGGATCTGGATGACGGCGAAATCTTCAGAGGGCCACGACCTTGTGATCAGACGGCCTGGGGATATAAGGCCATGTTGAATTTAACTTATTACGATGCCTTTGCCTCAATTTGGTCTGCGTTATCAAGCGTTGACCTCACCGTAAAATTTACATTCAACCACGATGTGGACGGTGTTTCAGCCATTCCCGCCGGTAGTTTCACCGAGGATGAAAAGTCTGTGGGTATCGGTTTTGAGGCAAGTTGGCAAAACGTTCTGTCCTTCAACATGGCATACAATAACTTTTTCGGCGCTGGAGACAAAAGCGCCATTAGTGACCGGGATAATGTCTCTTGTACACTGAAGTATCGTTTTTAAACAAAAACTACGATAAAAAGGAGAAAGACGATGGCACTTATAAGAATCAGCTTGATAGCCATAATGGTTACTCTCGCTATCGGTATAACAACCACCTTTGCCGGCGTTTCCCCTGAAGAGGCCGCCAAACTAAAAACCACATTGAATCCCATGGGGGCTGAAATAGAAGGGAATGCGGACGGCATGATCCCCCCCTGGACA
>JAFDDL010000360.1 GCA_019310865.1 Deltaproteobacteria bacterium
AAACAGAAAAATTGTCTTTGGCAACCCATCTACTGAAATCCTGAATGAAATAGATGCGGCGGGCATCGATCATGTAGTAATGGGGACACATGGTCGCAAAGGGCTACAGCATGCGATTTTTGGGAGTACGGCTGAAAATGTCGTAAAAAAATCGCCGGTTCCGGTGACGATCATCAATCCACACCGGCTGAAAAACAAATAACAATTTCTCGCATATTAAATGGGCTTATCAATGTTTATTCAATTGGATAAACCATAATCTTTATTTCGAAAAATCGGTTCTACCGATTTGCCGTTAATCGTGAGTGTCAGTTTCCCCTCATGATCTGCGGAAAGGATCACCGTTTCGGTTTTTCCGCCGGCGAGTATGGGATATTATCCGCGCCACCCCGACGATTCCTCGCATAAAAAATTGACGCCAGCCCGTGGATCCGCTATCATACCCCAGCCTCGATGTTGCATAAACAGCATGACAAAGAATAGCTAATGGTCTATTATTATAAGGGTCAAGGTACAAGTTGAAACGAAAATCATCGCCTGAAAAGTGTATCAAAGGAACCAAATCATGGTTGATTTATCCAAATGGATTGTCGTTCTAATCGATGACGAAGAAGATATCCGGGACATTATGTCAATCTCCCTCAAAGATGCGGGATGTCAGGTTTACACGGCGTCCAATGGCAATGAAGGCTTAAATCTATGCAGGCAAGTCAAGCCGCAGATTGTCATGACGGACATCCGTATGCCGGGAATGGATGGGCTCCAGGTGCTGAAGGAAGTTAAAAAATTGAATTTCGACATTGAAGTGATTGTGTTCAGTGCGTTTGGTGAAATGGACCTGGCAATAAAGGCCTTGCAGCTCAATGCGTCTGATTTTATAACCAAGCCGGTTGATGATGAGGCTCTGCAGCAGGCCTTAAGACGAGCCAGGGAACGGTATAACAGTAAAAAAGAGCTAAAGGATTATACCTCTTTGCTAAAGGCCGAAAAAGCGCAAACGGTCCAGGAACTTAAAAAAACCTTTTATTTTCAAAAAAACCTGGTTGAAAGTTCCATGGACGGCATCATAGCGTGTGATAAAGTCGGAACCGTCTTAATTTTCAATAAAAGCATGGAAAAGATGCTTGGGTATACAAAAAGAAATGTGATTAACACAATGACACTGGAACAATTCTTTGGCCCGGGACAATTCGCAAATTTCGATAATGATTTGGCCGGTGGAAAATTTGGCGGAAAAAATCGACTCTTTTTATATGAAACCACCTTGATAAGCCATTCCGGACATAAAATTCCCGTACAGGTGTCTGCAGTAATTCTGGCCCAAGCTGAAAGAGACGGGTTGGTCTGTTTTTTTAGAGATCTGAGGGAAATTCGCAATATGGAAAGGGAGTTTGCCGACCAGGCCCGCATTCTTCACCAGGACAAGATGATGTCACTTGGCAGGCTGGCCGCCAGTGTTGTTCATGAAATTAACAACCCCCTTTCGGGCATTCTCAACTATGCCCGTTTAATGATTCGTATCCTCAAACGCGGGGCGGTTGACGCCGGTCAACAGGCAAAATTTGAGCAGTATTTAAACCTGGTTGAAAGTGAAACCGATCGTTGTTCTCAAATCGTATCGAACCTGCTCGCATTTTCCCGCAAGACGCCGCTGGCCGTTCAGGAACTGTTGGTTGTGGACCTGATAGGCAAATGCAGTATGCTGAGCCGGCATAAACTGGAGCTGCACGACATTGTTCTCACTACCCATGTCGAATCAAACATCCCGCCGGTTAAAGGAGACTTCAATCAATTGCAGCAATGCCTGATCAATTTGATTTTTAACGCAATTGATGCCATGCCCACTGGCGGGGGCTTAACCCTTACCGGGTATTACGACGCATCGGCATCGATGGTAACGATCGTGGTTAAAGACACGGGCGTGGGGATTTCCCCAACCAACCTTCCTTATATTTTTGAGCCCTTTTTCACGACCAAAGATGAAGGTTACGGGACCGGTCTGGGGCTTTCCACGGTTTACGGAATATTGGAACATCATCAGGGGCAGATAAAGGTGGAAAGCCAGGAAGGCAAGGGAAGCATATTTACGATTCAGCTTCCACCTGCCAATATAGATGACTTGAGATCCGGTTAGACATATTGTTTGGGATCAACATTAAATTTTTTCATCTGGTTCCAAACGGTAACGCGTGAAACACCCATAATTGCGGCAGCCATTGACTGATTACCATTAGTCCTTTTTAGGGCTTCAATGAGACGCCGCTTTTTTGCATCCTGTTTGTCAACCGCATACACCGGGGCTATCTTCCGGATGCCAATTTCCTGTTGGATGCCAACTTCCTGGTGGATGCTGGGGGGCAGATGATTCGGCTCTATCATTGAATTCTGGCAGGTGACAAATGCATATTCCAGCGTACTTCTCAACTCCCGCACATTGCCCGGCCAGGAATACGACATCAGAAGACGCATGGTTTCATTGCTGATACAGTCAATTTTCTTATCGGTCTTGAGCCGGTTTCTTCGGAAAAAAGATTCGGCCAGGATCGGGATGTCGTCGATACGGTCTCTTAAGGGAATGATATGGATCGGAATGACGTTGATGCGATAAAACAGGTCCTCTCTAAAATACCCCTCTTTGACAAGCTTGTTAAGATTCTGGTTGGTGGCGGAGATGATCCGCGAATTGATATGGACAGGCGTATTGTCCCCCACCCGCTCGATGACTTTTTCCTCCAACACCCGTAACAGTTTTATCTGGGTACTCAGCTGTAAATCTCCGATTTCGTCAAGGAAAATGATGCCGTTTTGGGCGGCCTCAAATCGTCCCACCCTGTCTTTCAATGCACCGGTGTATGAGCCTTTCACATGTCCGAATAGTTCGCTTTCCAGAAGAGATTCGTTAAAAGACGCACAGTTGACCTTTATAAATGGCTCCTTCTTACGCAAACTGATTTCATGGATGACCTTTGCCACCAGTCCCTTGCCGGTGCCGCTTTCGCCAAAAATGATAATGGGTGCGTCCGATCGAGACGCATTTTTCATCAGGTCAAATACGTTTTGCATGGGAACAGATGCACCTAAAATACCGTGAAAGCCGTTTTCCGATCTCAGTTCACGCCGGAAGGCTTCGATCTGGGAATCTTTTTCCATGATTTCAGAAATGTCCGTAATGGTTTCAACAGCCCCCATGATTTTCCCCTGCGCATCTTTGAGCAGAGAGGCATTTTTAAGAACATGAATGAATATGCCCCCCTTTTTGATAAATGTGCATTTTCGTTTTTTCATTTCACCGGTCTTGAACAGGACACACCAATGATCATCCGTGTTTTTCCTGGCATATTCGAAGACATTACATTTTAACACGGCGCAGGATTTGCCAAGTAGTTCATCCTTTGTATAACCGGTGATTTTTTCAAGGGCGCGATTAGCGGAAACGATGGTGCCCCTCGTGTCGACAATCATGATGCCATCCTGAATCGTGTCAATGACCTTTTTCCAATAGATGTTTAATTCCTGTTCAAACATACAGCCCCCATCTGTTAAAAATTTAACATCAGTGATAAAATAATTTTTAACACTTTAACATTAAAATGCAACATAAAAATTGGCAACCACTCCTGTAATTATATAAAATTAGGCTAAAACTATCTGAAATTTTTAATGTTTCGTTTTATGCGTGCTTGCTTGGCATTATCTTTGCAATTAAAATAGTATAAATAGAAATTTTAACATATTTCAAGGAATGGCCCGAGATGAAAAATGATCCAGATTATATTCTTGATTTAAGAGGAGCTATTCCGCCGATCACTTTGCTCAAAATCAGCCAGGTGTTTCGAGAAATGAAAACCGAGGAAATAATTGAGATTCTGTGCGGGGATCCAGACACTCGTAGTGACATTTTCAAAGTTTTGCCCAAATTTTCATACGATATGATCATGATGGAGAAAATGGAGGAAGAATCCGCATCTTATCGGGTTCGAATGAGAAAAAAAACGAACTTTTAACCACTGCCCACCAGTAGATGGTTTGACGAGGGCCGGTTTTCACGATTTTATTTCATTTTTATGCAGGAGGACGTTCATGTCCATCAAGATCGGGTTTTATATTTGCCATTGTGGCATTAATATTTCCTACAAGGTGCATGTGGAGGAGGTCGCGGACTTTGCGCGCAAATTGCCCAACGTGGCCGTGGCAAGGGATTATCGGTTCATGTGCTCGGATCCCGGCCAGGATATGATCGAAAAGGATATCAAGGAATACGGTTTGAACCGGGTGGTTGTGGCATCC
Organism: Deltaproteobacteria bacterium; assembly: GCA_019310865.1. The sequence goes on from JAFDDL010000360.1 coordinate 4,288, forward strand.
TGTTCGCCCCGGCTTCATGAAAAAACGTTTCAGGGCGCTTGTGAACGTGCCGGTTTGAATCCCTATCTGTTTCAAATGGCTTCGGTTCGCGAACAGGTTTCCTGGGTGACCTTGGATGAGGATGAGGCCACCCGAAAAGCCAAAACTCTGGCGGCTGCGGCCATTAATCGGGTTGCCTTTCACCATAGCCTGGAAAGCAGGGAAGTGGATGTACACCCGGACATCATGGTGGTCGGTGGCGGGATTACCGGGATGCAGGCGGCGCTGGATATCGGCAATTCCGGCCATAAGGTGTACCTGGTGGAAAAAGAGACAACCATCGGTGGGCATATGCTTCAATTCGACAAAACATTCCCGACGCTCGACTGTGCCGCTTGTATCGGGACGCCGAAGATGGTCGAGGTGGCTCAGAACCCCAACATCGAGCTGCTTTCCTACAGTGAAGTGCAAGAAGTTTCCGGATATATCG
>JAFDDL010000361.1 GCA_019310865.1 Deltaproteobacteria bacterium
AACACGGAGCGGGCCAAAAATAAAAAAACGGTTGCGTCCATCCGCAAACTTCTCTGTTCGTCGGCGCCCGCCCGAAAAAGTATGAAGCGCGCCATCATGGATTTTTTCCCCAATGCCAAGCTATTCGAGGCTTATGGTTCAACGGAAGCCGGCATCGTCACCGTTCTGAAGCCCGAAGACCAGATGCGAAAACTCGGCTCCATCGGCTTCGAGTCGCTGGGCACGGATCGAGTCAAAATATTGGGAATGGACGGCAAAGAAGTCCCCGTTGGTGAAGTGGGCGAAATCTTCTCCCGCGGCCCCATGCTGTTTGACGAATATTATAAATTGCCCGAAAAAACGAAAGACTCGTTTCACGGCGGCTGGTTTTCAGCCGGGGACATGGGCACGCAGGACAAAGACGGCTATTATTACATTGTGGATCGTAAGGACAACATGATCATCACCGGCGGTGAAAATGTTTACCCCAGCGAAATTGAGGAAGTTGTGGGAAGTCACAAGTGCGTCTTTGACTGCGCCTGCATCGGAGTGCCCGATGAGAAATGGGGCGAAAAGGTGGTGGCGGTGGTGGTCACGAAAGACGGTATGAGTGAAAAAGACATTAACGAAGACGTCATACGAGAATGCTGCGAAGACAAACTGGCCGGGTTTAAGCGTCCCAAGGAAATCGTTTTCATCAAACCAGACGACATGCCACGAACGCCGACCGGAAAAATACTGCACCGAAAGCTACGTGAAAAGCTGTCTAAATAAAATAACTTAGGAGAGTGATACCATGTTATCAAAAGCGTTTATTCCCTACAAAGGTTATTACAGTTCACCCTTTTCCCGATGGCAGGGATCCATGGCAAACGACAACGCCATTGTTTTGTCATCCGAAACATCAAAGCGGTGGATAACGGATAAGAAATGGGACGCCAAGGCGTTTGATTATCTGATCCTCGGCATCACCGTGGGGCAACCCAAACTTTTCTACAGCGGGCCGTGGTCCGCCGCTCTGATCGGCGCCGAAGACAGCCCGGGGCTACTGATCAGCCAGGCATGCTCAACGTCCACCACCGGTATCTTTCAAGCAGCCGTGGGCATTGAAACCGGCCTGTATGAAAATGTCTATACCCTCTTTACCGACCGCTGCTCCAACGGCCCACACACCATCTGGCCTAATCCCAAAGGGCCCGGCGGCCAGGTGATATCGGAAGACTGGATCATGGAGCACTTCAGTTTCGACCCATGGGGGAAAACCGCCATGATCAATACCGCCGAAAACGTGGTCAAATTGGCAGGCCTCACGCGCGAAGAACTGGACGCCGTTGCCCTGAGGCGATACGAACAGTACACGGACGCCCTGGCCGATGATCGAGCATTTCAAAAGCGGTATATGTTTCCAGTGGAGATCAAAATCTCCAAGAAAAAAACCATCACGATCGACCAGGACGAAGGGATCATGGAAACAACGGCAGAAGGCCTGGCGCGGCTGCGCCCCGTTTTGCCGGACGGCGCGCTGACCTTCGGCAGTCAAACTCACCCGGCCGATGGCCATTGCGCATTGGTGGTCACCACCCAGGACCGGGCACGCGCGCTGAGTGAAGATCCCGATATCGGCATTCAAGTCATCTCATACGGGTTTACGCGGGTTAAAAAGGCCCACATGCCCATGGCACCCGTTCCGGCAGCCAATATGGCCCTTGAAAAGGCCGGCCTTTCCGTTTCCGACATGACGGTGATCAAAACCCATAATCCATTTTCCGCCAACGACGTTTACATGGCCAAGGAGATGAACCTCGACGTCATGAGCTTCAACAATTACGGTAGCTCAATTGTTTTCGGCCATCCCCAGGCCCCGACCGCCGGCCGATCGATCATCGAAGGCATCGAAGAGGCGGTTCTGCTCGGCGGTGGATATGTGCTGTTTACCGGCTGCGCCGCCGGTGATACGGCCGCTGCAATAATCTTGAAGGTTGGCTAATAGTTTCACCCCATCATTCCTTCCATCAACTGCCCGGCGGCGCATTCGCGCTGTCGGGCCTGGGATGGTAATCATGAAATTAAAACTCATCAAATCGCTATCGTTACTGGCATGTGCCCTAGTTCTGTTTCTATTTCCGAACATGAAAGTCCCCGGGCTGGATGATAGGGCCGAAGATTATTTCAACAGCGCGATCCAGAAAGCCGGCCTTGCCTATGCCACGGCCCGGGTGCTCAATGCATCGGTTTCGGTAATACAAAATTCCGAGGTCCAGCTGGAGCCGGCCGGTGTCGGTATTTCCCTGGCAGTTGGGCAGGTCGTGGATCCCATCAATGATATGACCGAACGGCTGTCGGATGTCCTGGTCACCGCCATCGGATCGCTGGGTGTACAACGGATTCTTTATGAAATCGGTGTTTCCATTGTTCCGACTCTCCTTGGGGTGTTCATGATCATCCTTTCGATCTTGGTCTGGTTTCATCACAACCGGATCGACGCTATTAGAAAATTTCTCCTGGGCATGGCTGCCATTATCATTGCCGCCAGGTTCTTTTTACCCGTCGCCTCCATTGGAAATCATTTTTTATACGAGCATTACTTTTTAAACGATATCGCAGAGGCTCGGGAGAATCTGGTTTTTGCTTCAAACGAGTTTGACAAGCTGGCGCAAATCCATCTACCGGAAATCGACGGGTTTGCCGGGACCGTGAAAAACAGCGCATCATTTTTAAAAGCGAAATCAATCGAATTCAAGGACGCGATCGTGGCAATTACCCAGAACATGGGAGAAATCATCAGCAATCTGCTAACACTCACCTGGCTGTATGTCGGGATTTTTTTCGTTCAGGTCATCGCCTTGCCGATTATCATGTTCTGGCTTCTGGTCAAGATTGCAAACGCAGTTTTATCCACCGGTTTTCCACCGATTATCAGCAGAACCACGCGCACGGTGCAACACGTGGAAGCGCCGAGGTAATGTAATTTGAATTCCGTGTCCCTCACTGCTCGTAGGGTCATCGCAAGGATTTGCTTTGGTGGCTTGTTCGGTCTTTCCCGGCGGCGCAACCGGATCGCCGAACAATATCTTGCCGGAAACGGCATTGAAATCGGCGCGCTGCAAAATCCCTTAAAGGTGCCGACCGGCGTACAGGTAACCTACGTGGACCGGATGGGCAATGCGGATCTATTCAAGCATTATCCGGAACTGTCAGGTCACAAATTGGTCCCGGTCGACGTCATCGACGATGGGGAAATCTTGGCGACCATTGACCGATCGTCCCAGGACTTTATCATTGCAAATCATTTTCTCGAACATTGCCAAAATCCCATCGGTGCCCTGGCAGTCTGGGCCCAAAGACTCAAACCACGGGGCACTGCCTATATTGCCATACCGGACATGCGATTTTCTTTCGATCATCGCCGCCCGCCTACCCCATGGGCGCATCTGCTTGACGATTATAATGGGGAAACGAATCAATCCCGACACGCGCATTACCGAGAGTGGACTCGTCTGGTGCTGGGTGTTCCCGAATTGCAGGTCGATGCCGTGGCCGAGGATCTCATGAACCGCGATTACAGCATTCATTTTCACACCTGGACGGCAACATCATTTCGAGAATTTTTATCAAACTGCACAAAGGATCTAGGATTCCCCCTCGGTCTTCGTGCATTTATCCGAAACGGCGGCGAAATTATCGCCATCCTCATTAAGAAATAGCCGGTTTCATCATGATCCGGGCATCGGCGCCATTCGAATTGAAACGTCCTGATAGATTTCCACGAAGCTATGTAAAAAATTCTTTGGTAACTCAGCCTTCATTCAAAGGTGACGATGGAAATCCAATCGCTTCAGTTAAATGATACGCTGCCTGCAGATACGATGTCGGGCAGAGCGGAAAGCATTCTTTACAATCTTTGCATTCCTTAGCAGCGACCTCAGGAATAAATTTTATTTCCCGAGTGGAGCCTCTGTCATAAAATCCAATTGCATTTTTTTTCTTAACCTCAACACAGTAACGCACACATAGACCGCAAAGGATACAAAAGGTAGACTGTTTTTCAAACCGGTCTTTGTCAGCGCCATACTCCTTCGCCAAACTCAATAACACCTCAGAATCCGGCGCATGGGCCAGAAACTGCTCGATAAGTATTTTTCGTATATTGTCTATCTGTTCATTTCGGGTATTGACGACCATATTTTGGTCTACCGGACGAACGCAAGCAGCACCAAGACCTTTTCTGCCGCCGGCGTCCACCTCTACGACACAAATTCGGCAGGCCCCATAAGGTTCCAATTCCTCGTGGTGACAAAGGGTCGGAATATTTATCCCCACACTTCGAGCTGCCTCCAGAATGGTCACCCCTTCTTCTACTTCAACATCTCTTCCATCGATTTGAAAATGAATTTTGCTCATTTTAGTTACTCTTTCTGTTGAGATTTCTCTCATCTTCAGGGATAGGAGGCGGAACAGGTTCACCTGACAGCCTTGTCACCGCACCAAAACGAGGCGGACAAACCTCATAGCATGTCCCACAGTTCGTACATTTCTCCTGGTCAATGACGTGAATCTGTTTCATAGCACCCACGACCGCTTCAGCGGGACACTTTCGTTTGCAAATCATACAAGCTTTGCACTTTTCCGGATCGATGTAATACGAAATCAGGTCCGTGCAAACAAAAGCCGGACATTTCTTATCCTTGATGTGTGCCTCATACTCATCTCTAAAGTAGCGTATCGTACTTAGTACCGGATTGGGTGCCGTCCCCCCCAACGCGCACAGGGA
>JAFDDL010000362.1 GCA_019310865.1 Deltaproteobacteria bacterium
AATTTGGTTGAGATCAAGGCTTGCGAAAAATTTTACCACAGGCATATGGTTGATATTCCGAGGATAAAATTTTTCGCGTAACGCAGATATCGAGCAAATTGGCCATTTGTGGATGGGCAATAGTTAGTCGCTCGGTTGGATCAACCCGTAATGTCCGTCATTTCTGCGATAGATCACATTCACCCGGTCTGATCTGGCGTTGGTGAAAACCAGAAAGCTATCCTTCACAAGATCCATTTGCATGATGGCTTCTTCGACGTCCATCGGTTTATAGTCGATGTTCTTAACCTTTATTTCGCGTGTCATCTCGTCATCAAATATGGGCGCTTCCCGTCCAAGCATTTCCGCCTCTTTGGTCCGATACCTACCGCGATGATCTCTGGTTTTTTGTTTGTTTTTTTTGATCTGCTTTTCCAATTTGTCGGAAACCATATCGATTGCGGAATACATGTCGTTGGTTTCCTCTTTTCCGATGACGCTTAACCGGTCGCCGATTATGTTTACCTCGGCGATATGACGGTGTTTTTCAACGGACACAACCACATTGGCTTCTGCCGGATTGTCCAGCAATTTATCAAGTCGGTCGAGCTTATCCTGAATATGGGACTTTAAATGGTCGGATGGATCAATATTTTTGAACGTTACAGAAGTCTGCATTCACAATACCTCCTAATATTGTTTGCGTTTATTGGATGGCAACACCCGCATCATTTCTCGGTATTTGGCGACGGTCCTGCGGGCGATGTTAATGTTCGCCTTGCTGAGGATGTCGGCTATTTTGCTGTCGCTATACGGTTTTTTCGGATTTTCATTGTCGATAATTTGTCGAATTTTTTCCTGTACACTTGCAGATGCAATCGCGTCACCGTGAATTCTGCTGATTGAGCTGTTGAAAAAATATTTTAACTCATAGATACCTTGCGGGGTATAGGCATACTTGTTGGTCGTTACACGACTGATGGTCGATTCATGCATGCTGATATCCTGGGCAACATCTCGAAGCACCATCGGTTTAAGATGTGTGATGCCCTTATCGAAAAAATCCCGTTGAAACTTGACAATGCTCTCCATCACCCGGTATATCGTTTTCTGTCGCTGATGAATGCTTCTGATCAGCCAGGCTGCCGACCTGAGTTTATCCTGCAGATAATCCTTTGCCTCCCCTTTGATTTCTTCGCCACGCGTGATGGCATTTTTATAATAAGAGTTCACCCTGAGCTTCGGCATGCCGTCATCATTTAGAACGATGACGTACTCATCTTCCAACTTGTAGACATGGATATCCGGTTCAATATACTGGGGTTCCGAGGTGGTGTATTGAAGGCCGGGGCGCGGTTCCAGACTTTGGATTATTTTCACCGCGGAAATTACATCTTGAATATTGATCTTTAATGATTTGCAGATTGCCTTGTAATTTTTGTTTTCCAGATGGTGGAGATGCGAGTTGACGATTTTCGTAATAATTGGGTTGTCTATCTGCAAATGCCTTGCCTGGATTATGAGGCATTCGGCCAAGTCCCGGGCACATACACCCTGCGGATCGAAGGTCTGCATCAAGGACAGTACGGTTTGAACCGCTTCTATGGGGCAGGCGTTTGCCTCGGCGATTTCTTCAATGGTTATTTTCAAATAACCGTCTTGGTTTAAATTACCGATTATCGTGCTTGCAATTTCTTCTTCCGATTTGGAGGGCAAAGACATCAATAGCTGCCATAGAAGATGATCACTTAACGATTCTTTTTGTGCAATAAATGCCTCGTAATGCGGCACATCCCGAACTTCGTATTCCAGCTTTGTCCGCCGGGTTGAGCTGTATTCCTCTATGTAGTTACTCCAATCGATGTCATCCCTTATTTTTTCTTCAACGGTTACTTCCTTGTCGGTCGTCGGTTCAATCGATGATGCTTCAGGCGTCTCGGGCATGGCCTCATCCGGGGTGGAATCAAATGTTTCTTCCAGCGCTGGATTTTCCACAAGCTCCTGCATGACCGTGTCAAGCAGCTCCTGCCGGGATAGTTGCAACAGCTTGATGGCCATTTGAAGTTGGGGCGTCATCACCAATTGTTGGGTAAGCTTTAGCTGCTGTCTGAGTTCAATCGCCATATTTACAACCTAAATTCATCTCCCAAATAGACTCTGCATGCAGTTTCGCTGGATGCAATTTTTTCCGGCGTGCCGGATTCCAGCACCTGACCATCATTGAGTATATACGCTTTATCGCAAACACTCAATGTTTCTCTGACATTGTGATCCGAAATCAGAATTCCGATCCCTCTGTTTTTCAGATGGGTAATGATTTTTTTGATGTCACTTACGGCAAGGGGATCGATACCTGCAAACGGTTCATCGAGGAGCATGAACGCCGGATCTGTCGCGAGCGCCCGTGAAATCTCAAGCCTGCGTCTTTCTCCGCCAGACAGGACGCCGGCTTTTTGGGATGAAAGATGGTGGATTCCCAGTTCCTGCAAAACTTGATTCGCCTTGACTTCCTGTTCAGGCTTTTTAAGGAGCGTCAATTCCAAAATGGCCAATATATTTTCCATGACCGTCAGTTTCCGGAATATGGAAGATTCCTGGGGAAGGTACCCAACCCCTTTACGCGCCCGAATGTGCATGGGGTATTGCGTGATATCCTCCTTGTTGAGAAACACATTGCCCGCGGTTGGTTTCACCATCCCCACGGTTATATAGAAAGTGGTGGTCTTGCCGGCCCCGTTGGGACCCAGAAGGCCTGTTACGAAACCGCTTGGCACATCCAGGTTGACCCTATTGACAACATGGCGACCGTGATACGTTTTAACCAAATTTCGTAGCAATAATCTTGACATTGCGTAAGCTTTCCCGATTCCGGATGGACACCACCGATGCCGTCAAAGCGGCTCGTTTGAGAAAATTACCGCCTCCACAGGCTGCTTGTCCGTACTTTCAAAGGTTACCCGACCGGTTTCCCGATTAATAATAATTTTGGAGCCGGATATCGTATTTTCACCACTGACGAACTTCGCATGGGTTCCCGATAGGATAATCATTTTCTGATCCGCCAGATACGATGCCTGATCCGAAAATGCCGTTCCGCTTTCGAGTTCGATCCGCACATTTCCGTTTGCAAGGATTTTTTAGATAGATTCGTCATTTGCCGGCAAACTGTTTTGTGAATAAGTTCCTTCCCGGTAAAAGATTTTAATCTGGTCAGCGTTTATAATCGTACCGCCCTGGCTTACCTTCACGTTGCCGATCAATTCGGCCATCCGGCGGTTACCGTCAACAATCATTTTATCCGATACGGTATGTATATTTCCCGCATCCGGTTTCACTGCCGACTCGGTGGTCGCACCATCGGCGCCGTTTGTCACCGTTATGTTCAGGATGCCGGTTATGAAAAAAACAAGAAAAAAACAGATGATTTGACGGATCCTGTTCACGTGGTTACAGTTCAACATTTCCTCCCATCCGGCCCCTGACATTTCCCGTTAAAAAAGTACGGTTGGCATGAATATGGTAGCGCATCGCATCTGCCTGTAAATCCATGCCCTTACCGGATAACCGAACCGGAGAATTTGCAATAAATTCCTTTTGCTGATGCAAGTATGTCACCTGTTCGGTCGCCAGCTCATACTGACCATTTTTTATCACAATCCGACCCCTAATTTCAAGGTCATTTGAATCCATTTGTAATATGGCCTTATCCCCAATGATGGTAACGGTCCCCTGGTCAACAGTGTCGAAATGGATCGTCGGGGACTTAAATATTGCCAGCCGTTTTGCCTCAAGGTAATCGACAGACACTGCTTCCAGCCGCCATTGGGCTTCCCCCTCCTGGATGGATGTATAATTCAACCCCCGTAATGTAACGGTCGCTTCCGGGTTAGCGATATCACGAAACGGGTCTTGAGGTTGCGGCTGTCGGCGGGTGGAAAGGAAATTGAGGAGCACGGATCCCAAAACCAACCCGACGGCGATAAACAATAGGATGGTCCATCTCTTTCGCGTATCCTTGTGGCCACTCACGGTAAAAAATGCTCCATAACTTTTTCCCATCGGCCTTGGGCGTGAATGATGACCTCACATAATTCTCTCACGGCACCATCGCCACCATTGGCCTCGGTTATCAGGTCCGCGCTCTCACGAACAACCGGGTGAGCGTCGGCAACGGCTACCGAAAGACCCACAACCGCCATTATGGAAAGATCGGGAAGATCATCACCCACAAATGCGATCTCGTCAAATTGTAAATTTTGTTTTTTCGAGAGTTGTTTCAAAATTTCAGCTTTATCTCGAATGCCATCATATACAAGCTCAATGCCAAGATTTTTACACCGATGAAGCAGGGCGTTTGAACGCCGTCCGGTTATAATTCCAACGTCAATGCCCAGTAACCCGAGCAAGCGAATCCCCATGCCGTCCTTGACATTGAAATTTTTAATTTCGCCACCATCGTCGTCGTAGATGATACTGCCATCCGTCAGGACGCCATCGACGTCAAGCAGCAGCAGTCGTATCCGTTTCAGCTTCTGTTTGAGCTTGCTTGTTAGGGTTGTCATATGGGTCCTGAAATTGCCGATCGTATGGCCTTTAGCTGAGCCAGAAAACCAAAGAGATCATCCATTTTTAAGGAATTCGGGCCATCGCAAAGCGCCTGATCCGGATCCCTGTGAACTTCCAGGAACAGCGCGTCCGTGCCGGCTGCAACCGCCGCCTTTGCCAGAAGCGGCGCGAATTCTCTCTGGCCGCCTGAACGGGTTCCAT
>JAFDDL010000363.1 GCA_019310865.1 Deltaproteobacteria bacterium
CCTCCGGGCTTTTTTTTGCACTTATTCATTCGGAGATATCAAATCGTGACGCAACAACGTATCAACAATAGCCTGAGAAATGTCGCCATTATTGCACACGTGGATCACGGTAAGACAACCCTTGTGGACGCAATGTTTCAACAAAGCGGCCTGATCCGTAACAAGCAGGTTGTCGACCGACTCATGGACACCATGGATCTGGAACGTGAACGTGGCATTACCATTGCAGCAAAGAACTGTTCCGTAATCTGGAAGGGAACCCGCATCAATATTATCGATACCCCGGGCCATGCGGATTTCGGCGGCGAGGTGGAACGCGCATTGTCAATGGTCGATGGGGCCATTCTCCTGGTGGACGCTTCGGAGGGACCATTGCCCCAAACCCGATTTGTGCTCAATAAAGCCCTGGAGGCAGGGTTGAAAATCATTGTGCTCATCAACAAGATCGACCGGCAGGATGCCAGACCGGAAGAAGTCCTCGATGAAATCTATGACCTGTTAATCGATCTGGACGCGACAGACGAACAGATCGAGTTCCCCATGCTCTATGCCGTCGGCAGAGACGGTATCGCTCAGAAAACACTGGCGGAAAAGGGAGAAAACCTTCACCTGCTGTTGGACACAATTCTCGAGCAGATCCCCGGCCCCGCCTATGATCCGGATGCACCGTTCCAGATGCTCGTGTCGGATCTGGGTTACTCGGATTACCTGGGCCGCTTGGCCATTGGCAAGATTTTTAATGGGACGGCCAAATCGAGAGACAATCTGGTGTGCATCGGCCCATCCGGTGAAGCTGTGGGCTTGAATGTCTCGAAACTGCAAGTCTACGAGGGAATGCAACTGCGCGATATGGATGGCGTTCAACCCGGTGATATCATGGTCATGGCAGGTTTCGAGGACGTCAAGATCGGTGATACGATCTGTAACCGGGAAAACCCGCGCCCCCTGCCCCGGATTACGGTGGATGAGCCCACCGTATCCATGACGTTTACCGTAAACAATTCGCCCTTCGGCGGCAAGGAGGGTAAATATGTCCAGTCGAGCCGGCTACGCGAGCGGCTGATCAAGGAGTCGCGCATCAACGTGGCCATCGAGGTGGAAAAGGGGACGGATCTGGATTCGATGCTGGTTAAGGGCCGGGGAGAATTCCAGCTTGCCATTCTCATCGAAACCATGCGGCGGGAAGGATACGAATTCTGTGTGGGACGACCGGAAGTCATTTACCGCTACGAGAATAACCGGAAACTCGAGCCCATGGAGCACCTTTTGGTGGATTGCGAAGAGGCGTTTCTTGGTGTTGTCACCGAAAAGCTATCGCTACGCAAGGGACGAATGATCAAACTGGTCAACAACGGCATGGGCCGGGTGCGAATCGATTTTTCCGTACCGGCCCGCGCATTGATTGGATATCGGGATGAGTTTTTAACGGATACCCGTGGAACCGGCATCATGAATTCCCTGTTCGAAGGTTACGATACCTACCGGGGTGATTGTCCCAGCCGGTTTACCGGTTCCATCGTGGCGGATCGCAGCGGAAATGCCGTTGCGTATGCCTTGTTCAATTTAGAGCCCCGGGGACGGATGTTTATCCTGCCTGGGGAGCCGGTTTACGAGGGAATGATCGTCGGCGAGCACAACCGCGCTGAGGATATAAACGTCAATCCCTGCAAGGAGAAAAAGCTGACCAATATTCGAGCGGCCGGCAAGGATGACAGCGTCATCCTGTCACCGATCAAGCCGATCACACTTGAGCAGACGATTGCATTTATCCGGGAAGACGAAATGGTGGAGATTACGCCCCAATCGATCCGCCTGCGAAAGACGGTTTTATCGGCTCAGGGACGCAAGGCCATTCGCCCGCCCCGCGCAAAAAAAAGATAGTCGGCCGGCACCCGGCAATATAGAAATCCATAAGGGATACTGGAAATAATACTTGTATTTTTGTGCCCTGGATAATATTGAAAATCTTTATGTACTAAAAGTCGAAGTTAATAATCGGGACGGAAAGGTGGCGATGAAATGGGCGGTATATTTGGCGTTGCATCAAAAACAGATTGTGTTGCGGATCTCTATTACGGAACCGATTACCTGTCACACCTGGGCACTCGGCGCGGTGGGATGGCGGTAAACCATTTGGGTGTATTTGCCAGGTCGATACACAATATCGAAAATGCATATTTTCGTAACAAATTCGAACCGGATTTGAACAAACTGTCCGGCAATACCGGTATCGGTGTCATCAGTGACACCGATTCTCAGCCAATTTTCATCAGCTCTCATCTTGGACAATTCGGCATCGTGACCGTGGGTAAAATTAAAAATATGGATGAATTGGCTCAAAATGCCTATTCGGGCAGGCAGCATTTTTCTGAAATGAGCCTAAGCACCATCAACCCGTCTGAGTTGGTGGCGCGCCTGATTTGCGACAGGGATTCTTTTGAGGACGGCATCGCCCATGCTCAGGCCGTCATCCAGGGATCGTGCTCCATGCTCCTGCTCACGGAAAAAGGACTCTATGCAGCCCGGGATCGGTTGGGACGTACACCGATCATCATCGGTAAAAAGGACGGTGCTTATGCGGCATCCTCCGAGACTTGCGCATTTCCGAATCTGGACTATGAAGTGGACAAATACGTGGGGCCAAACGAGGTGGTGTTCATCACCCCGGACGGATACGAACCGGTGAAACCACCCGGTGACAAAATGCAGGTCTGCTCTTTTCTATGGGTCTACTACGGCTATCCGGCTTCGAATTATGAGGGAATTTCCGTTGAAACGGTTCGATACCGCTGCGGACGATCCCTGGCGAAAAACGATGATGTGGAAATCGATTATGTTTCGGGTATACCGGATTCAGGCATCGGTCATGCCATCGGTTATGCCATGGAGAAGCATGCCCCGTACCAACGGGCCTTTGTGAAATATACACCCACCTGGCCCAGGAGTTTCATGCCGCAAAACCAGAAAGTCCGAGATCTGGTAGCCAAAATGAAGCTGATTCCGATGAAGTCGTTGATAGAAGGAAAACGGATCCTGTTTTGCGAAGACTCCATCGTTCGGGGAACCCAGCTTCAGGACAATGTGCAGATCCTCTTCGATGTCGGGGCAAAAGAAGTTCACATGCGCCCTGCCTGCCCGGTGCTGATTCACCCATGTGAGTTTTTAAATTTTTCAACATCCCGCTCAACGCTTGATCTGGCGGGAAGAAAAGCCATCCATGCGCTTGAAGGGGTTGAAGACAGGGATCTGGACCAATACGCCGTCAGTGGTTCGGAAAAAAACCTTGCAATGATCGATACCATTCGCCGTAAGCTGAAGCTAACCACCCTCAAGTTTCAGAAAATGGATGACCTGGTCGCAGCCATCGGGCTACCCAAGGAGCGGTTGTGCACGCATTGTTGGGATGGATCCAGCTATTATTAGAATAGAACAGGAAAAAAGCCCTTTCAGATCTTGAGATTATTGATAGCAGCCAGTTTAGTGTTCATCAGAGGAGCGGCTTACCCGGCGGTACGAGCCTTTCTGTTGGGAGGGGGTGGCCACTCCCTACCAGATCTGAACGTTGTCTTTTAGAAAAGAGAGAAAAAAGGAGGTATCATCATGATTTTGGGAGTAACCCATGTTGCGATATCCGTCCCGGATCTAAAAAAAGCGGTAATCCCAAACAGCAAGACCTCGACCGGCCGGTGATCGACCACGGTATCACACATATTTAAAAACCCTTTAATCGAGACTGACAAAGAAACCAAGCAAGGATACGGGATACGCGGATCCGGGGACATCTTTACTTATCTTGCTTTTTAGGCCCAGGTTTTTGAGGTTTAAGTGTCCGATCAAGAAGCCGTTCTAGTGTTTCAATAAAAGAATCATCTCCGATGGGCCGCCCGGTTCTTTCGTGTTTTCTTAACAACTCGATTTCCTGCTCCTGTGTATCAGTGGCTACAACAATACAAATTGTTCGATTTTTGTCAATAATTAAGTAAGGTGTCCCCGGAATTCGAGGTGTCCCCGGAATTCGGAATTTAAGTTCTCCTTTTACTATGCGACGATTTCTTCACGAATACTTTTGGCGGCGAGATGGAAATGAATGAGTGACCAACCCAGTATCAGAAGGGAAAACAGCAGTGCCACTCTCAGAGAATTCTCGCCGTAAACAGGTGAAAGCAGATCACTCAGAATTCCGATAACGAGCGGTCCGCCGCCCTGACCGAGAAGGGCGGAGAAAAACATGATGATTGCAATGGCCGTTGCCCGGAGATTGGCTTCGATGACGGTCTGGACCGCAGCCATGCCGGGACCGATACCGAGACTTGCGGCCAGCCCGCCCAAAAAGGTTAACGCCAGGGCGGCATTGGCGTTGGGAACAATGAAAACCAGCGCATAAATGGGAATGCAGACAGCGTAGGACACCAAGACAAACCAGATTTCCCAGCGGCGGTCTTTTTCGATCAGGCGCCGTGCTGCAAATCCGCCCAATGCCGTACCGAAGACGGAGCCGGTGCCCAAAGTCAGGCCCAGCCAGAAACCGACCTTGGTCAGGGACATGTTGTGAATGCGAACAAAAAAGGTCGGGAGCCATTGCCCCAGCCCATAGGATGCAAAAAGCCCCAATGAATAGGCGATCACCAGTTGAACGAATGTTTTTCGGCTCAGCAATATGCGCAAGGCTTCCGCGAACCGGGTTGCTGAAACGGTTTTTGCGCTGCTGCTTTCAAAACACCCCCGGGGCGGTTCCTTG
>JAFDDL010000364.1 GCA_019310865.1 Deltaproteobacteria bacterium
CCTACCGAGAAACCATCACCAGCCGAGCGGATTTCGATTATATGCACAAGAAACAAACCGGTGGCGCCGGTCAGTACGGTCGTGTGGCAGGATACCTCGAGCCGGTTTCAGATGCGGAATTCGTGTTTGAAAACAACATCACCCGCGGCGCTATTCCGACACAGTACATACCGGCCTGTGAAAAGGGCTTCCGGAAGTGTCTGGTAAAGGGACCGAAGCTTGAATTCCCGATTACGGGCATCAAGGTGGTCATCAACGATGGCGCCGCCCATTCGGTGGACTCTTCCGAAATGGCCTTTCAGGCAGCTGCCCGCGGTGCGTTTGTTGAAACCTACCCGAAAGCAAAACCGGTCATTCACGAGCCGATTATGAAGGTCGTCGCGGAGTCACCAACTGAATTTCAAGGTGCGATAATGGGATCGCTAATCCAGCGACGCGGCATGATTATCGGTTCCCAGGATGAGGGTCCGCTATGTGCCATTGAAGCGAACGTCCCGCTGGCGGAGATGTTCGGCTACGCAACGGTTATTCGATCCTTGAGCCAGGGCCAGGCTCAATTCACCATGGAGTTCGCTGCCTATAAGCAAGTCCCCAAACAGATAGCGGAAGAACTTGAAAAGAAAGCTCAGGAAAAAAAGAAAGTCGCATAAATTGCTGATTCATCTGAAAGAGAGGAGTGTCGCCATGCTGCAGAAAGATCTTATACTCCGAAATCCCCTTCAACTGCTAAGCCGCCGTTCTGAAGACCAGCTCCAGGCCGGCCAGTTCGGTGCGGTCTTGGCACGGGCCGGTGTCGGTAAAACGGCCTTTTTGGTTCAGGTTGCGCTGAACAGCCTGTTGCGCGATCAAAATGTACTTCATATCAGCCTCGATGATCCGGTTCACAAGGTGTCCTTGTGGTACAAGGAGGTATTTCGACTCATTGCCGACCAGTATGAGACCTCACCCACTTCGGATGTCTGGCAGAACCTTTTGCCCCACCGATTTATCATGACATTCAAAGTTGAAGGTTTCAGCGTTCCCAAGCTAAAGGAACGTCTGACGGATTTAACCTCCCAGGAAATCTTCAGGCCGGATATGATCATTATCGACGGTCTTCCCTTTGATCTGTCAACACGTGACGTGTTGATGGAGATCAAGGCACATGCAAAATCAATGGCGGTGCCCCTATGGCTGACCGTTCTGACCCACCGACATGAAAAGGCCGGATCAGATGGGCTACCGGTTCAGTTGGATAGCACATCCGATCTGTTCGAAGCCATTATTCAGTTGCAGCCCAAGGCGGATAAGGTCCATATCCGAGCGTTGAAACCAGCCTCGGAGCAATCTCTGCTCCTAGATCCGCAGACATTGTTGATCAAGGACTTGTAACCTTAGGGATCAGTTCTGAGTGCTGGTCACTTAGAACTTTTTTCACGGCGAAGTCGGCTTATGTTTTAGATTTGAAATAAAATCGCCCACAGCCCGGTGAACCGGCTCGGCATCGTCACCCAGCACAATACCGTGACGGGCATAATTCAAGAGTCGGTACTCCTTTTCGGATGTCCCCAATTCTTCAAAGGCCTCCCGGGAACCGTTCGGATCCACCACCGGGTCTCCCTTGGATTGGATAATCAGGGCGGGCATCTGTATATCGGGTAGCTTGGGAAATGTGGCTTGGATCAGATTTTCCAATTGCAGCACACCTGAAATCGGATTGCGGGAATAGTTGATGTGGGGATGTTCCGGCTTGTTTTCAACAAATGTTTTTTGAATTCTTCCCATCTGTACTTTTTTCATCATTCGGTTGAAAGTATCGACGGCCGGGGCCAGTTTGGAAAACGGATTTTGCAGACGCATGGATGGACATATGGCAAACACCGCCGACAGACGCGGAATTCTGCTCGCCATATTCAGCGCAAGCAACCCGCCGGCTGAAAAACCACCCACCACCACATGGCGGCACTGACTACTGATAATGCCGAAACCGGTATCCACCGATTTAATCCAGTCATGGTAAGTCCGCCCGGCAAGATCGTCCGGAGAGGTACCATGGCCGCTTAAACGGGTCACATAAACCCGGAAACCCTTGCGGGCCAGATACGTTGCCAGTTCCCGCATCTCGGCGGGTGCCGCCATGTATCCATGAATGAGAACGATGCCGGTATGCCGGGATTTTCCGGTCAATAGATAGGGGCTTCCAATCTCTTTTCCCTTGGACTCCCCTTCTCGATAATGTTGATCGTAGTCCTGCGCAAAGCGTTGCTGCTCTCTTTCAATCAGCAATTTCCATACCCGCCGGCGAATCCAGAAACCCGGCATCCATGAAAGTCGTCTGAGTATTCTCTGCAACTGCGACAGGGGTTCCACGGCGTTGGCCATTACAGCGATTGGATTATCGATTCGAGCCCGGTGAAAGTTGAGGGGTGAATAGAGCTTCGACCGATTTTTTATCAATCGGCCCCCTTCTCTTTTTACAACCGATTTCTCAGTGGCAACGGCCAGAAAATCCTCGTACTTTTGATATCGGTCGTCGGATAATATCGAGACCTGATCTTGCTGAAGGTTCTTGTGAAAATGCATCGGCGTTTTCCCGATGTATTGGGATGCCGCCAGAAAGACGCGACGCCTCAGGTCCTGTTCATCAACAGCCCGTCCCGGCACCATGCGCAGAAATGATGCGAACAGATGATCATGATTTACGGTTGTCAGCGCATAGATTGTTGCCATATACCGGTTCATGATCCGCAGCGCTGCGCGCCGCATCTGTTTTATCGACGGAAGTGAATCATCAAATCCAAACGGGACGGCGCCGCAGATATCCTTTTGAATTTTTTTGTTTTCCAGATGCGCTCCGATCAACATCGGTTTTCCGAATCGAACATCGATATCAACGCCGGACAGCAGCATGGCACCTTCGGTCATGATTTCTTCAACCACCCGATCAGAGATATTTTCCACGAGGCTGATGGCCAATTTACTGAGAAGGTTCTCATTGGCCCGAATCGGGTAATAGGTTAAATTCACCGGCACGATATAAGTTTTACGCTTGCGAATCTGCTCAACGGACTCGATATTAAACTGCGTCAGCAGCCGGGTGGCCTCCGGATTGCCGGTTTCGGCCAGGTGAAGAATGCGTCGCCTGTAAAATTCCGTTCGAAGGCCGAGTGTTGCCGCACCGGAATGCGGTGGGTGCTTGCCCTCAGCATAGGAGATCATGAATCGGCCCTTTTCAACGATCTTTTTACTTTTCACCATGCGACCTTCCGGAAAAATAACCCAGATCGCCTCTCCGGTCATTAATGATTTTACAATCAATTGGTCCCGATCCGGGTTCTGGGTCGATACGGCGCCGACCTGTTCCAGGTAATCACCGAATAGGCCTTTGAACAATTTATAATCCGCCAGTGACCAGACCGGAATTTTGGTGATATTAAAAATGATGTAGGGCATTAAAAACGTTTCAAGTCGGGTAAAATGATTGATCGCGAAAATAATTGACCCATCGGGTATGTTTTCCGAGCCGTGGAGGGTCACCCGCGCCTTGGTCAAGTTATACAAGGTCTTGATGAGCAAGCCGGTGGTTCGGTAGGCAAAACGATTCATTCGACGATCATCCCACTGCAGCCATTATTATATGGAATTTACACGGCCGTCAGCCACATGCTTTAAGTTGACATCCATAAAAATTATCCTTAACCTACTACGCTGGTTAAAATATTAAAAGACATTTTCGGAGGCGAAGTTTTCCTTGGATGAAACCAACGGTAGCCATTGCACTCAGCGGTGGTGTCGATTCGCTTATATCAGCTTATTTATTGAAAAAACAAGGATATCCGCTGATTGGCATCCATTTTCTAACGGGATTTGAATCCGATCCGAAACCATCCCCCCACAAAGACGGTCGCTGCGAGAAATCGGCGGGCGCCAAATCCGAACCCCATGACGGTATCAATGCCCGTCAAATCGTTGAAAAGCTGGCCAATCAACTCGATATTCCCATCCATACGGTGGATTTGACCCGCCCGTTTCATGACAATGTGGTTGCCTATTTTAATCAGACCTATCTGGACGGGAAAACCCCCAACCCCTGTCTGGTATGCAATCCAACAATCAAGTTCGGATCATTGCTGGATGCGGCGCGCAAGCTCGGTGCGCAAAAAATCGCCACCGGCCACTACGCGCGGGTTCAAACGGATTCATCGGGAAGATCTCGACTCTATTGCGGTTTGGATCGAAAAAAGGATCAATCCTATTTTCTGGCCTTTCTCACCCAGCAACAGCTGGCCCATGCCTGTTTTCCCCTGGGTAAGATGACCAAGGATCAGGTCAGATCGCTTGCCCGGGAAACGGGTCTTTCGCCGGTGACCGGCAAGGAGAGCCAGGATGTCTGTTTCATTAAAGGCCGGACATACATCGAGTTTTTAGCCAAACACACCGATATGCCCACTACTGCCGGGCCCATCGAAGATACGGACGGAAATGTGCTGGGCGAACATTCGGGCTTGCATCAATTTACCATCGGTCAGCGTCGGGGAATCAATTGCCCGGCAACTGAGCCCTACTATGTATTGCGTATCGATACCGAAAAGAATCGCCTGATTGTCGGTTTCAAAGAGCAACTTACGGCGACGGCGTGTTACATCGACCGGATTAACTGGATTATTGCGCAACCGGACCAACCGATCGCAGCCGATACCCGACTTCGATACCGGCACCGGGCAGCGGCCTCTATCATATATCCGGCGCATCCACAGAC
>JAFDDL010000365.1 GCA_019310865.1 Deltaproteobacteria bacterium
TTTAGAAATGAAAATCTAAACCATAATATTTTCAAAGGGATACCGTTAAGACAGGATAAAATATGGCCTGTTGTCAGTGGGTGACCTCATGATGGACACATATGCCATTTTGGCGCATAAAGATAAATATCATTATAATTCAGCCGGTTATAAATAATGCCATTTTGGCCTATGTCATTTTGGCATAGTGTTTGGAATCCTCTGATTTTTATGCTACTTTGATGGCATGGATGATAGAATCATAGTGATTGATGATGATCCGGATTATGCCGATGTCCTGCGGCGTTACCTTCACACCGAGGGATATGGGAACCTGCATATTGCCTATGAACCCTTGAAGGCGGCCGAACTTTTTGACCAGGGAGAATCTTTTGACCTGGCCTTTATTGACTTGAATATGCCGGAAATGGACGGCGCCACCCTTCTGGATGTCATAAAGAGCAATAGTCCCAATACAGCGTGCATCATTGTAACGGCCGTCAACGATCTCAAGGTTGCGGTTGAATGCATCCGGAAAGGGGCATACGAATATCTGCTTAAACCGGTTTCCAGGGAGAATCTGGTGCTGGCGGCCAAACGGGCGCTTGAACGAAAGCATCTTCTGGATATTCTGGATATTGACAAGCAGAAGGCACTACCCAAGCTGGCGAATAAAGATCATTTCAGACCCATTGTGACCCGGTCGCGCAATGTGCTGAAAGTGCTCAAGGAGGCAGAGCTTCACGCCCACAGTGATGTCCCCGTTCTGATTACCGGCGAAAGCGGTACCGGCAAGGAGCTACTGGCCCGCGCCATTCACAGAGCCAGCCCCAGATCCACTGCACCCATGACGCCCGTAAACATGGCGGCACTGACCCCAGGCCTGTTTGATGCAGAATTTTTCGGTCACACCCGTGGGGCCTTCACCGGTGCGGAACGAGAGCGCACCGGTTATCTTGAACATACCAACAACGGCACCGTGTTTCTGGACGAGATCGGCACCATGCCTTTGGAACTTCAGGGAAAACTCCTTCGGGTTCTGCAAAACGGCGAATACATGAAAATCGGGACCAATACTCCGAAAAAAGCGAATGTCCGATTCATTGCCGCCACAAATGAAGACATGGACCAGCTCATCGAACAGAAACAATTTCGAAAGGATCTGTACTACCGCCTCCGTGGCGGGTGGCTTCACCTGCCGCCCCTAAGGGAGCGTAAGGCGGATATTCCGCTGCTGATCAATTTGTTTTTGAAAGAATTCAGCGGGCCGAACAGAAAATGCAGGGGGAATCTTCAGGCCCTCTCCTTGCTGATGGGCTACGACTACCCCGGCAATATCAGAGAACTTCGCTCCATTATCCAGTCTGCCGTTAACTTGTGCAATGGAAACAGCATATCACCCGGATGCCTGCCGGCGCACCTCAGAAAAGCGGCCCGTCAAAGCGCCCCGGAACCATCATCACCGGCGCCGTATCGAATTCTAAAATTAGCATATGTGGAAAAGCAGCACATTGTGAACGTATACCGACAGACCGGCCGGAATAAATCCGCCACCGCCAGGGATTTGGGAATCGGCCTGAATACCTTGCGCCGAAAACTGGCTGCATACGGGGAGAAATGAACAAATTTACGGACCAATTTTCATTGTACATCCGATGATAGTCGCGTATAGTCCACAAAATTTAATTAGGAGATGACGGTTTGACATGACAAATTCTATCATCACCGCAACGGGTAGCTATTTGCCACCCGATGTGATTCTCAATGATCAATTTCTCAACAGCTCGTTTTTCAGCGAAGACGGCAACAGACTCGAACGTTCCAACCCGGATATCATCAATAAACTGGCGGAAATCACCGGAATAAAAGAGCGAAGGCATGTCACAAACGGGCTGACCACATCTGAAATTGCACACCTGGCAGCCGAGAAAGCCCTGGAAAACGTGGATCCGGAGAGCCTCGACCATATCATCGTCGCCCATAATTTTGGAGACGTCAAAGCGGGCAGCACCCATTCAGATCTGGTTCCAAGTCTGGCTTCACGGGTCAAGCATGCCCTGCGTATTAAAAATCCATACACGGTTGCATTTGACATCCCTTTTGGATGCCCCGGTTGGCTCCAGGGAGTGATAACAGCGGATAGTTTCATCAAATCGGGAATGGCCAAGCGCGTGCTGGTGATCGGATCGGAAATTATGTCGCGGGTCTCCGACCCCCATGATATCGACAGCATGATTTATGGAGATGGTGCGGGCGCCACGCTGGTGGAAGCCACGGATCGTGACACGGGGGTATTATCCCATGTCGCCCGATCCGACACCTATGACAACCCTTCCATGTTGTGGATGGGTCGTTCCTACAATCCGAATTACACGGAAAATGACTTGTATCTAAAAATGGCCGGCCATGAAATATACAAATACGCCGTGCGGACAGTTCCCCAGGTTGTCAGGAAAAATCTGGATGACACCGGGTTTACGCTTGGGGACGTCAACAAGATTCTGATCCATCAGGCCAATGAAAAGATGGACGACGCCATATTGAAGCGGTTGTTCAAATTATATAAGGTCAGTGAAATACCGGAAAACGTCATGCCCATGATAATTTCCTGGGCAGGAAACAGCTCGGTGGCCACTTTGCCCATTATGTTCGATTTAATCATGAAAGGCCAACTGGACAACCACCGACTTAATTCCGGCGATATTGCGGTGTTTGCGTCCGTGGGCGCCGGTATGAATACCAATTCCATGGTTTACCAAATGCCCTAAGGGCTCGCGCAGGAAACCGCCGCTACAAGATTAAACAGGCCGTCCACTTCCTGGATCGATGGTTCCAACAGCCATTTGTCATTTTCCAGCCCCCCCTAAGCGCTAAAATAGCGCATATGCCCCCCTCACATGCAACATGGCCAAGCGACAGATTTGAATGTCCATGGGTGTGAAAAAAACTTCATACCCATATCACCATCCACCTGTTACCTTTTTTACATAGCAAGGCAAAGACCCTGTGGACACCGTAAATTAACCGTACGGTTCCACAGAAAAAAAATTAATATAACATCTTTATATTATTAATATTTACAAATAAGCGTCGGCTCTGTTACTCGAAAAATCAGACTTTGGCACCGTGCTTGCATTGCTACAGATCAAGCGCGCACGAACACAATTAAAAGAGGTAACGGAGTTCAAAATGGATAAAATAATCAAATTGTTCATCATCGCATTGTTACCCATCTTCATTTTCATCCCAAATGTGGTCTCCGCCGGTAAAATCACCGACACGTTCATCCCCGACACCTACTACGGATCGGATGACCATGGCCGGGGGGACGTTATTGGCCCATCGAGCACGTTCGACACATCGGGCGCAACCGTCAATCTGTCCGACAATGGCATTCTCACTGTTGAAATCGCCACCAATTTTGCCGGAAAGGGAGACGACGGTCTTTATTCACAGTATACAGAGGGTGGAAAGGGAATCGGTTATGGCGATCTGCTGCTGAGCGATAACTGGTCGCCCACTGGATCCAGTCCCTATCTGTCAGACGACGCCGCCAACGGCACGCACTGGCAATACGGTTTCGCATTGGACGACCGTTATAGCTCGCCAAGCGCCGGAGCGCATGGTAGCGGAACAGTCTATGAACTGAGCGGAGGCTCCATTAGCAACCACAACCCGGGGGTCAAGCTCAGTGACGATTTTATGACCGGCGCCATTTTCAGAAACGGCCAAGCAGTGGCCGTTGATAAAGCATCTGCATCAATAATAGATGCAGACAAAGCCGAGTGGTGGGTGGAAGATGGAAAGATCGTGTTCCAAATCGACATTTCAGGCACCGGCCTGGCCAGCGCGGACGAGATTGCCATTCATTGGACCATGACTTGCGGCAATGATGTTTTCGAGGGCTCCGCCCGTGTTTCTCACACGCCCATTCCCGCTCCGATTGTGCTGCTGGGAACCGGACTGGTGGGGCTGATCGGATTGAAACGAAAAAAGACCCTATCCGGCTGAAATGCCATCCCGAGCCCGTAACGGCCTGGACAGATATCGCATAATCGGATATTCTATTCTCCTAAATTGAATCGCCCCGAATTTCACAATGAGGGGTGATTAATTTATGGGGGATGATACAAACATCCATCTCCTCTTTTTTTTCTCACGGACTTGTGTTCAATCCGCCGAGTAAATATCGAATCATTAATTTGGACCTACATCGACAGATAATGAAAGGATTGGCATCATTTGACGTGGTATTTTAAACAAACATGGCCCCTACGGTGATAACCGCAGGGTTGGCCAAGCCCGCCACCACTTCCCTGTCCGCGGAAATCCGGCAGGCCGGTCAAGCTCACAATTGATGGACACCGGGCTTTGTGGTAAGGGTAGTGCATTGATATATAACCGAACCGGAGAATCGAATGAACCTGCTCAAACAATACGATGTTAAGCATATCCACAAACGCGACATTGGCATTTCCATCTACAGCGTCGATAAAAACCGCATCATCGTGGAGGGAACGTTGCGCGATGACCGGCTTCAAACCACCTACCGAATGGATGAGAAACTGCCGCCCCACACGCTTCACCACATGATCATTCGGCTCCTGGTCAACGGCCGGTCTCTGACCATTGAAGATCTTGAAGTTGAAATGCCTTCCGTTCCCCGTGAGGATTGCCTGAAAACACAGGAGATGCTGGCACCGATTGTGGGGCTGCAAATTATCGCGGGATATACAAAAAAGGTAAA
>JAFDDL010000366.1 GCA_019310865.1 Deltaproteobacteria bacterium
ATATCCACCCCATCAGGACGGGAAACCCGACGGCACGGACAGTGGTCTGTTCGTCGGTGTACTTCTCGGAAAGCTGGTTCAGCATCTCGAACGACTGCTCGTACGTCACTTCCGGCTTGAATTCAGTTTGAATGATCGTTGCTTTGCCACCGGTTGCTATGATTTGACGCATTGAAGGATCTGAAAAGACGTTTGACTTCATTTTTTCGATGGCCCCAGGATCAACCGGCGCATCGGGGAACAATATAGTATCAAAGCCAATCTCTCCGGTTCCGGACACCTTGGCAACCTGAGCCGAACGACTCCCGAGAGAAAAGGTCAACGTGCGGAAGGTTTCCGGCCACGTGGCCACCTCATCGTCAATACGCAACACTTTCTCCAGAGTCTGGGTGTTGAATATATCCCCGTCCTTGGACTCTACGATAATTCCGGTCCACGACCCACCGGTGCCGAAATCATCGGCAAACGTCGCAATAATCTTCAAAAAGGGGTGCTCATGCGGCAGCAGGTCCTCAAGGAAAACCTCACCTTTAATCTTCAGGGTGCCCACCCCGAAAAGCACCGTCACAAGCAGGATGAAAATAAGCGAACCGCCCCTGTGCCGGGTCAGAAAACCGCTAAAACGATCGATCAGATTTATATTAGTTTTGCCAGACATTTGATGCCTCTTCCTTCTTAAATAGCGTTCCCGTTAATATATTACCCGACGCAGAACCTTTGAAACATCCCCCAGGTAGATGACGCCTTCTTCTCCAACGGCAACATACTGTTTCCCCCTGATGTGAGAAAAACTGTAAATCCAGCTGTTTTTCATGGAGGGTTCAAATTCTATCGGGGCCCAGGTTACCCCGCTATCCTGCGATAACAGGTAGGCTCCGGTGCCCCCTATGACAACATCTCCGTCCTGACCCTTTGCAGCGCTATAAAAGCGTGACTCCGGCATTTTAATGTCAACAATGTTCCAGGTCCGGCCCCCATCGCCGGAGCGGGTCACAACGCCATCGGAACCCACTGCCAGCACCGTTTTTGAATCCAGCGAAACAATATCGAATATAAAAACACCTGTTTCAATCTCGTAGGTGTCTTCATTAAACTCGTATTTCCCGGCCAAATACTGCCAGGTGTTACCGCCATCGCGTGTTCCATACACGAATCCGAACTCACCGGCTGCCCAACCGTTCTGACTGTCTGCAAAAGATATGGATTTCAGATGGTAGACTTCACCCGAGAACTGTACGTCCCATGTTTGGCCGCCGTCTACCGTATGCAAAATGTGTGTTTTCTCAGATGCAATCCAGCCCTCCTGCGGGTTGACAAAATCGACACCCATATGGAAAAATTCAACCGGGCTTTTCTGCTGGCGCCAGGCCTTTCCCCCATCAGACGTATGGAGAATCGTCCCGCCATTGCCCACGGCCCAACCGTTTTGGGAATCGACGAAATCAATGGCACTCAGGGTCATGGTCGTACCGGTCTCCTGGCGCTCCCAGGTTTTTCCGCCATCGTTTGTGTGCCAGATCACCCCCCATCGCCCGCAAACCCATCCCTGGTCTTTATTGACAAAATAGATGGAGAACAAATCATCGTGACGCATATATTGAGATTGCGCCATCATGATGTCCGGCAGCATTAAAACCAGAAGCATTACTACTGGAATAACCATACACATTGATCGTCTGAATTGTTTCATTGGTTTTTCCTTAGCCTTGGGCCTTCAGCCTAAATCCCTGCGGTCATAAACCGTGCAAGAGATACAGCTGGGCAAGAGGGTTTTAAGAACGTGATTGGTGATGCCAACACTGTTATGACCCGTTAACTTGACAATACATAACCAGACATCGCTGTTATTATCTTCATAGATGTCCCGGTGAAATGTCTCTTTTTCGAATGGTTTCAGCAAACGGCTCACATCATCCTGGGCGTCAGCGGATTTGACACCCCGGATTTTGTCGAAAACCAGGTATGTAAAGTCCGGATCCAGTGTGCTTATTAATTGGTCGCGTGTCGGTACGCTGGAATTCTTGTGTAATGCTTTATTCATCTTAACTCCCAATTCATCGATTTGAGACAAGGGCAAATGCGTCGTGATCATCTGAGTCGTATTCAGTTGACACTTGCTAATGCAGAAGTTGTGCCAAAAATATTAAAATTAAAATAGTCTTACAATTACAATTAGTTATTTACCTTGGCATACATGAGAAACTGTGGTTTGGTCTGTAAATGGACCATTTATTGGTTTGGCGAACCACCCCATGTGCGGTACCAGCAGAAACCAAGCACAGGTTCAGATGTTTCTCTGAGTCTCTCTCTTCTGGATTGAAGCCCATCTATATAAATCGGTTGATTGACACGACATTGGATTGAAGCGGTCCATTAATAGACCGGCCTAATGTGACCAGTGGCGGTCCATTTCTTTAACAGTCTGTAATTATTAATTTTATATGCATTCAATCGAATTGGCACATGTTGTGCATCTGGTTCAAACAAAAACAAAAAGCGAATTAATTTCAAGGAGGCAATCCATGAAACTCAGCAAAAAACAACTTATTACGCTGTACACCAACCTGGTAAGGGCAAAGGCGTTCGATGAAGTATTCGTCCGGTGGTTGTCCGAGGGCAAGCTGCTCGGCTTCTATCACTCTTCGGACGGGGCCGAAGCACCCGGTGTTGGTGCCTGCTCATTTCTGAATGAGGATGATTTTCTCTGGCCACACATCCGGGGCCATGGCATTCCGCACATGCTAAGTAAGGGGATGGACATCAAGTCTTACCTTGCCGAGCATGCCGGTAAAAGCACCGGAATGTGTGGGGGGATGTCCACGTTTCACAGCTGCGACCCCAAGCACGGTCTATACGGTTGGTCAGGCTCCATTGGTTCCGGCTTTCCCGTCTCGGTGGGATATGGTCTTGCAGCCAAGAAGAACCAAAAAAAGCAGGTTGCCATCTGCTGTTTCGGAGACGGCACTTCCAATCGCGGGACACTACATGAATCGTTTCTCATGGCAGCCAATTGGAAACTGCCGGTGGTCTGGGTCTGTGAAAACAACGGGTTGAGTATCTACGTGCCGTTCGAACGCTTCCATCCGGTGGAAAACATCGCCGATCTGGCCCAGGGATACGGGATGCCCAGTGCTATCGTGGACGGACAGGATGCCATTGCTGTTGCAGAAGCCGTGGGGGATGCCGTGAAGCGCGCCAGAAAGGGGGATGGCCCCTCTTTGATTGAATGCAAATGCGAGCGTTTCTGTGGACACGCGGTCGGCTTGCCGGATTTGGTGGGATTCGAGCCGCGAACCGATGACTGCATCATGACGCTCAAAGAGCGCGAACCGATTCATATATGCCGTGAGCGGTTATTGTCAAAGGGTATTTTGACAGAGAAGGCCGCAAACGACATTAGCCGAAAAGCGGCCGAAGAAGTTGCAGCCGCTGAAAAATTCGCTGAGGAAAGTCCCGTGACCGAACCGACCGTGTTCGATCGTATGCTTTATGCATCATAACCTTTATGGGAGAAACACCATGAGAGAAATATCATATTCTGATGCCCTCAAAGAGGCCATCGCAGAAGAAATGAGGGCGGATGAAAGCGTTTTCTTCATCGGCCAGAGTATTGAAGGCGGCAATTTTCCATATACGGAGGGGCTGGTGCACGAATTCGGTCAGGATCGCATCATGGACACGCCTATCTGCGAAACCGGCATGTCCGGCGCAGGGGTAGGAGCGGCGCTTGCCGGCTACCGACCCATCGTCGAGCTGATGTTCGCCGACTTCATGTATGTGGCAGGAGACGAAGCACTGTTAAAGCCCTCGCAGTGGCGTTTTTTACATGGCGGGAATGTAACCCTGCCTCTGGTCTTCATCGGTGCGGTGGGCGGTGGTCTGAGACTGGCCAATGAACATTCACAAATCCCTTCAGCCATTGTCCTGCACTTTCCGGGCCTGAAGCTAGCGGTTCCGTCTAATCCTTATGATGCCAAGGGCCTTCTCAAAACGGCCATACGGGATAACAATCCCGTGTGGTTTTTCTGGCATAAGGGCTTGATGATGGCGAAGGGCCATGTCCCGGAGGAAGAATACACCCTTCCATTCGGCAAAGCCGATATCAAGAAAGAAGGCATAGATGTCACGGTGCTCGCAATTTCCAACATGGTCAATCATGCCATGGAAGTGGCACAAGCCCTGGAGGGCACTACCAGCGTGGAGGTTATCGACCCGCGCACCCTGGAACCGTTCGATCTGGATACTGTACTGGAATCTGTAGAGAAAACGACTCGGTTGGTCATTGTGGATGAGGACACCGAGCGCTGTGGGTTCGCAGGGGAAATCGCCGCCCAGATCATCGACAGTGGATTCGATTTTCTAGACGCCCCCATCAAGCGAGTCTGCGCAGCCAATTATCCCATCCCAGGTGGATACTTGGAAGAGCACATTCTGCCGGGGCCCCAAGACATCCGAAAGGCCATCGAAGACGTTATGGCATAGCAGGAGATAACAGGAGCAATCATTATGTCTGAACAAATCGTAATGCCCAAGCTGGCAATGGCCATGAAACACGGCAAGGTCGTGGAGTGGACGGTCCATGAGGGCCAGTGGGTGGAAAAAGGCAGTATTATAATGGTGATCGAAACCGAAAAGGTGACATACGATGTCGAGTCACCGGCGGCGGGATACCTACACATCAAAGCCGAGCCGGATCAGGAGATCGCCGTCCATGAAGTGGTCGGT